>JAWOAO010000047.1:0-3189 GCA_046498485.1 Marinobacter sp.
GAACCATGTCTTCGGCCGTGGTGTAGCGCTTGATGGAAACCACGCCGGCCATGTTTTCGGTGACGTAGGTGTCCATGGTGGTGCCGCGCTGTACGCCCACGGTCTTGTCCTTCATGGCGTCCATGTCGGTGACGTCGGTGTTGAACGACTCAGGGCCAAACCAGCCACCCGGAGTAATGTAGTACGGCTCGGAAAACAGCACCCGCTCGGCGCGCTCAGGCGTGATCGACATGGACGACATGATCAGATCGAACTTGCGAGCCAGCAGGCCGGGAATCATGCCGTCCCACGCCTGGATGACGAACTCGCAGTTGGCGTTCAGTTCTTCACACATGGCGGTCGCCAGCTCGACTTCGAAGCCGGTCAGTTCGCCGTTGTCATCGCGGTATTCGAATGGCTCGTAAGGAATGTCGAAGGCAACCCGCAGGTTGCGATCCTGGGCCTGGGCGGTGCCCGCGATCATGGCCAGGGCACAGCTTGCTGCAACAATCAGTTTTTTCATGTGTCACTTCTCCGGTGATTAGCCTGTACGGCTTTATTCTTGATGGAAATTTTATGTTCCAGTACCGGTTTCAAGATAGCACCGGTATTCAGAAGTTGGGAGCAAGAAATTGCTTCATGCGTTCGGACTCCGGATGGTCGAAGACCTTGTCCGGCGAACCCTGCTCCTCAATCACGCCCTGATGTAAGAACAGGACCTGAGTTGACACATCCCTAGCAAATGCCATCTCGTGGGTGACCACGATCATGGTCCGGCCTTCCTCGGCCAGACCCTGCATGACCTTCAATACCTCACCCACCAGCTCCGGATCCAGCGCCGAGGTGGGCTCATCAAACAGCATCACTTCCGGCTCCATGGCCAGGGCACGGGCGATGGCCGCACGCTGCTGCTGGCCGCCCGACATCTGGGCCGGATAGTAATCCTTGCGCTCGTAGATGCCGACTTTGTTCAGGTAAGACTCGGCCCGCTCAATGGCCTCTTTTTTTGGAACTTTCAGCACATTGATCGGGGCTTCAATGATGTTTTCCAGCACCGTCATGTGGGACCACAGATTGAAGCTCTGAAACACCATCGACAGCCGCGCCCGGATCCGTTCAACCTGACGGTTGTCGGCGGGCACACGCTGGCCTTTGCGGTTGTGTTTGAACCGTATCGGGTCACCGTGCACGATAATGTCGCCAGACGTGGGCGTTTCCAGCAGGTTGATACAGCGTAAAAACGTGCTTTTCCCCGAACCGGAACTGCCGATCATGGAAATGACATCGCCTTTGCGAGTTTCCAGAGAGATGCCCTTGAGCACTTCGAGTTGATCAAAGGTCTTGTAGATGTCCCTGCAAATCAAAGGCGATGATTCCGCCATGGGGTGACTCCTGGGGCTGTCGTACAGAGGCGCATGTTTTACGGACTGTCGCCGTGGAAATCAATACCGCTTTGTTGGGTTTTGATGAAAGTTGTCGGAATTCAGCGGCACCCTGATCACTTCTGCCCCCTGGTTTTCAAGGCTGCGCAAGGAATCCTGCACAAACCTGACATGGGCCATGGCCACCTTTCTCGCCGTGGCTGCTTTGCCGGCCATGACCGCCAGGTAGATCTGCTTGTGCTGCTTCATGATCAGTTGGCGCATTTCTACGCGTGGATTCAGGTTGGCAACCGAGGCGTGCACCGTCAACAGCATCATGTTCTTCAGGCCATTCAGTACGTGCACCAGAATGGGGTTATGGGAGGCTTCAACAATGGCCTGGTGAAAACCGTGGTCGGGCCTGGCGTTGCTGAGCGGATCGGTCGCTTCGAGCGCCTGGTAAGCCTTGGTAATCCGGTGCCGGTCGCCGCGAGTGGTCCGCTGGGCGGCCAGTTCGGCGGCCTGGCCTTCGAGCTGTTCCCTTACTTCCAGTAAGTCATACAGGGTGCGAGGGTGGCCTGCAAACAGGTGCCTCAGTGGGCTGTCGTCGTCGAAATCGTCGGTGCTGGGTACAATGTTGGCGACAAAAGAACCCCGGCCGTGCTGGGTTTCGATAACACCCCGGCCCTGAAGCTCATGCAGGGCCTCCCGGATGATGGCTCTGGAAACGCCCAGCCGGGCTGCCAGCTGGCGCTCCGACGGTATTTTCTGCCCGGGCGCCAGGCCGCCATCCAGTATCAGCCGCTCAAGCCGGAAGGAAATTTGCTGGGATATGCCCATTTTTTTCTACCTGCGTGGTCGCTCTGGTCTGACCAGTTATTGTTGTTTATGCGGATCAAAAATCGTTCTCTGTGATTACCCACCAAGCCTCTAACTATGGCCCATGGCCGGGATTTCGTCCATTTTCTCAAGACCAGAAACTGGTCTGACCAGTTGGCTATTTTCTGGACTAAACGCAATGTGCCGACGACTATCTGTCTAATACCAGCAATGACTGGTGTTGGACTGACTCTCGAATAACAACAATGTAAACGGAGATGTGTCGATGAACATCAATGAGAACAAGGACGAGCGCTCTGCTTCAGACGCCAAGCCACCGCGCACAAGTTCCCTGAAAAAGCTGGCGGCCGGTGCAGCCCTTGCCGGCGCATTGGCGCTGGCAGCCGGGCAGGCCCAGGCGGCCACCACCTGGAAAATCCAGTCGGTGTGGGATGCCGGAACGGTTGGGTATGACCTGTTCGAGGAGTGGAGCAAAAGCATTGAAGAGAAGTCCGGTGGCGAGCTGATCTTCAAACCCTATCCGGCGAAGGCGGTAGCGGCCGACAACAACGCCCTGTTTGATGCGGTTCGCAATGGCGTATTGCAGGGCATGAACCCGTTCACGCTGTACTGGTCTGGCAAGATTCCGGCCTCGGTTTTCCTGTCATCCTACCCGGCCGGCCCTGATCAGCCGCACCAGTGGGATACCATGTTCTATTCCCTGGGCATGCTCGAGAAAACACGGGAAATCTATAAAAAATACGGCCTGTTCTATGTCGGCCCGATCCAGCACGACGCCAACATCATCCATTCCAAGAAGCCGGTCAACAGTCTGGCCGATCTGAAGGGGATGAAGATCCGGGTTCCCGGCGGCATGGTGGCTGAAGTATTCCAGCAGTTCGGTGTTTCTACTGTGAGCCTGCCGGGTTCCGATCAGACCTTGTCGAATTCCAGCAGGCGCGGATCGAGGAAGGCGCGGATCTCGCGCAGGTGGCCGACCGGGGCGACGCCGCCGATGGCGAAACCGGTT
>JAWOAO010000203.1:0-4406 GCA_046498485.1 Marinobacter sp.
TGTTTTTGCGTGAAAAACCTTTCATCTAACACTGAATTTTAGTCATTAAGAACAATTACTTGCAGTGGTGGTATGCCTTAGTAGGTAGGTTGGCTGGTGGCTGGTGCAGTAGAGGTAGTCATTCATTTCCGGCGCTGATTGTCGACCTGGAACAGCGCAAGCAGCTGCCAGGTAACTCCGAGATAAACGACGGCCCAGCAGGTTGCCGATAACCACAGCAGAGCCGGCTGTGCGAACGGTGTGGTGCCTGCCTGGTAACGGGCAATGGCCGCTACCGCCATGGCGATGGCAATTGCCAGAACCTGCCAATGGGGTGGGAAGCTGCGCCTGGCCCGTTGCCAGGCCAGGCGCAGCATGATGCTGGTCGAGAGGGTGCCGAGTGCGCCAATGGTGATAACGTGCAGCGCAGGTAGCGGCTCTGTCGCCATGATCAGATGCAGGCCGGTTATGCCTGCACCCGCCGCCAGCCACAGATAGCCAATGGCCAGGACCAGAAGATCTGGCCGGTCCGTGCAGTGCCAGAGCTTCCAGCGAATGATCCTGAGGGTGATCAGCAAGGCGCTGGCAAGCAGCAGTGCACCAGACCAGCTGTTCGGCGCCGGCAACAGCAACACCAGCATGGCGGGCGGCAGCAGTAGCAGAATGGTGCCCTCAATCCGGGGTTGCACCCTGGCCTGAAGCGAAATGCCGCGTTTTTCCAGCGTGCCTGCCACCGCCGGGGCAATGACGCGCCCTCCCATAAAAGCCATCAGCAGCAACAGACCAAGAATGGCGGTGTACATCAACAGGCGGGTGTCGGGGAGGGGTGGCTGCCAGCCAGACATTTTGCCGCCGGCCAGCCCATACACTACTGCGATCAGGCAGAGGGTCAGGATCAATGGTCCGGCAATTTTATTGCGCCACTTTTTGGCCGCTTGAAACCGGGGCACAACGTGCCAGGCCATCAGCAGTGCAAACACCGGGCTCAGAACTTGCGCGGGTACAGACGCCGGCGCCAGAAGCCAGAACAGCCGGGCCGCCAGCCAGAGCGCAAACAATGGCGCAAGAATGCGCCAGGGTTGAGGGCCCAGGGTGTAGCCGGCCACCAGCGCCAGCGCGAAACCGAAAATCAGTTCGTGGCCGTGGCCGGCGCCAAGCAAACCTGGCGGCCAGCCTGTTCCGGAAACCACGGCCCAAATCGACAGTGGCACCACCAGCGCCGCCCACAGCGCTGCAGCGGGGAAAAACAGCCAGAAGGCATGGAAGGGTTTGCGGGACACGGGCTGCTGAACCGCCTGTTGGTTCTCGGGTGCAATCTCTGCCCCGGTTTTTACGGAGCGCCAGTGAGACTATACCGTGTAAGGCAGTACATCAAAATAGACGGCACTGAAGTGACAGACACTGCCACCGATAACAAACAGGTGCCAGATGGCATGCAGGTCAGCGCACATGCGTACGCGAAAAGTTGCCATGAACATCCTGTGAGGGTGTTCAGAAAAACTGAATGAGCTGCCGGAAATCTTCCGTTTTCCTCTTTGGCCGCTGGCGGCTACTCTGGTTACAGATTTTAGTGAATCCAAGGAGGTTATTCAGATGGCAAAAGTTCTGGTTCTTTATTACTCCATGTACGGTCACATCGAAACCATGGCCAATACCGTTGCTGAAGGTGCCAAAGGCGTTGCCGGTGCCGAAGTGGTGGTCAAGCGGGTTCCGGAAACCATGGCCGATCAGGCGTTTTTGAGTGCCGGTGGCAAGGCGGAGCAGGCTGCTCAAGTCGCCGACCCGAACGAGCTGGCCGAGTACGATGCCATTATCTTCGGCACGCCGACCCGGTTTGGCAATATGGCTGGCCAGATGCGCACCTTCCTGGATCAGACCGGTGGTTTGTGGGCTGAGGGCAAACTGTTCGGCAAGTTAGGGAGCGTGTTTACCTCCACCGGAACCGGCGGCGGCCAGGAGCAGACCATCACCTCGTTCTGGACCACGCTGGCTCACCACGGCATGGTGCTGGTGCCGCTGGGTTACGGTATTCCGGAGTTCTTTGATATTTCTGAAGTGAATGGCGGCACGCCTTACGGTGCGTCTACCATCGCCGGTGGTGACGGCTCACGCCAGCCCAGCGAGAAGGAACTGACCATTGCCCGCTTTCAGGGCAAGCACGTGGCCGAGTTGGCGGTGAAACTGCACGGCTGATTGCGGTGAACAGAAGGTATGAACTCAGGTGTTGGGCGGCAGGCTGAAAGGTCTGCCGTTTTTTTATGCCGGACCGTAACTTTTGCTGTTTGCTGTCTTAAGACGGGAGAAAGTGGCGGGCACAACGCCGAGCCAGGAGGCCAGCTGGTTATCGGGTACCCGCTTGACCAGTTCCGGGTATTCATCGAGCAACAGTTGGTAGCGCTCATTGGCGGGCATGGTGTGTTTGCGGAACTCCCGCATGCTGGCGAGCTCCGCCAGTTCTTCGGTCAGAACCAGTGCAAACTTCTGCCATTGTCCGTCGCCGTGGCTCTGGATGGCAGCGCGGAAGGCGCTGAAGTCGGCCACCCAGACGGTAGCGGGCAGCACACTGGTCAGGCACAGGGTATTGCGGATGGTTCTGCTACGGCCAAACACCGGCCATACCAGATCGCCTTCGGTAAAAAAGTGGTGAATGGCCACTTTGCCGGATGCCGATTCCCTGAATAAGCGCAGAACCCCGTACTGGATAAGGTACACATTGGCCCAGGGCCGGTCGTGCTTTTCCAGCGGGGTTTCGGCGTCAATGCGGCGCTGGTGAAAAAGCCGAGCAAGGTCGCTCAGGAGCAGAGCTTCCGGGCTGGTCTGCTTTTCGTCCAGGCGAATGCCAAAAGCGCGGCTCAGGCCGTTCAGCAGGGCGACTGCAGCGGGCGCGCTGACGTGATGAATGATGTCCGCGTTATCTCCGCCCAGCAGGCAGGGTGCGGATGCCACAGGTGGCCGAAAGCTGCTGCTCATAATTTAACCTTCGCTGCATTGGCGTAGATCAATTATCCTATCATAAAACAAATATTTGAAATGACTTAAGAGATTAACGATATTTGACTTTATCGTTAAGGGGCCACTCGGTGCTGGAAAGCGGGTTGTGGGGGGAGGCCTCCTGAAACTGTGCGGAGCCATGGATGGCGGAGCCCAAGCGCCACATGGATGTGCCGCAAGGAGCGTGTTTCAGGAGGCATCCCCCCACAAGCAGCGTCTGCTCCAATGATGCAAGCTGCTTGTTGTCGGGGCGGGGCAAAGAGCCAAAGTAGCCTCAGTGACTGGTGCCTTCCTCGTAATTGATCTTGTTCCAGACGTTGTACTTGCCCGAGGGCTTGTTCATCGGAATCCGCTTTTCCTCCTCCAATGTGTCGGCGTCGTAAACAATGATGGCACCGTCATCATCCCAGATGCTCAGCAGCAGCTTTTCGCCGTAACGGTCGAACTCTACATGGGCGGCGACTTTGCCGGGTGCTGGCTGCAGGGTTTTGACGATTTCCAGAGTCTGCTTGTCGATGATGTGGACCTTGTCGGCGTTGGGGCCGAAGAACACATCCGCCCAGGCGTAGCGGGAATTTTCGTGGCTACGCATGAAGAAACCCGGACCCTCGGTTTTCAGGGTCTTGATCACTTTCCAGGTGTCCATATCGATGATGGAGATGGCGCCTGTACGGAAGTGTGGGGTGGCCATCACCCGGCGGCCCTCGTACTCCCAGGTAATGCCCGAGCCCAGGTGGGGCATGCCGGGCAGCGGCAGTTCGGCGGTGGTTTTGCCGGTGTCCAGATCGATCACCACGCCGTGCTTGCCATCCCGGGCAGCGCCGATGAGGTGTTGGTAACCGGGGTCGAAGAAGAAATCATCCAGCAGGGTTTCGGTGGTCATCCGGCGGATGTCGGCTTTCTGGTTTTCGACGGTGATTTCCCAGGCTTCCGGGATGTCTTTCAGGGCGGCGATAAAGCTGCCTCTGGGTGGCGCGGCGTACACGGCGCTGACCCGGGAGCTTTCGCCCTGGTCATTCTCTACCGGGATGAAGTCGAGCAGTTCCAGATTGCCGGCGTCGAACAGTACCATGGAGTGGGGCAGGTAGTTGGCGGCCAGCACGTGCTTGCCATCGGCGGAGACGGCGATGTTGCGCATATTGATGCCGGCGCGTACTTCGGCCACCACTTTCAGGTTATAGATGTCGTATTTGGTGATCCAGCCGTCCCGGGAGCCGAAGTACACATAGCGGCCATCGGGGCTGTATTTGGGGCCACCGTGCAGGGCGAAACGGCTGGGGAAACGGTGGATCGGTTCCCGAAGACAATGTCTCCCTCCTCCATGAAGTTACCCTCGGCGGTACCGGGAAAACCCGCGGCGATCGCCATCCCAAGGTCCGCTCCGGCGTCCTCATCGGTGCCGGTGCCAAAATCCTCGGCAATGTCTCCATCGGCGA
>JAWOAO010000327.1:0-9276 GCA_046498485.1 Marinobacter sp.
CTTCGCTGCCATCGGTGTACAGGGCGGTGATTTCTCCCTTCACCACATAACCCCAGTGGGGGCACTGACAACGGTCATCCTCAAGCCCGTGCAACAGTTCTGTGATGTCGGTGCCGGCACCGAAGGAGAAGTACTCAGCCCCCATTGTCCCGTAGCCTGAGACATCGCCAAAACCGGTTTGCTGTCGCGCCTTTGCGCCGGGTACATCAATTCGAACAGGTATATCCTCTTTTGCGATACGCATAGAAGCTACCTCCATAGTGTTTCTTGCCGACTGCTCTTACCTCATACCTACATCTCGGCAGCCTGTTAAAAAGATAGCACACAGAACCTGACAGGGCTGGCGTCATTGGCGTTCAGGGTGCTGGTTGCGGAAGGTATTTCAAGGCACTTATGCGATATCGATCCTCATAGGCCAACGCTCACTGTATGGTAGCGGCAATCGCTGCGCTTTCGCGGCAGGCTCCAGCAACCACAGCACTATTTCATCCCGGGAGATTCCAGCAGTGAAACTGAAAAGTCTTATGTTTTTTATGGCAGTGGCGGCTTTGGCGGGCTGTCAGACGTCTACCAGCATATCGTCAGCGGCCGCTGACGGCGATGGCATTACCTGCGGCAAAATCTATCAGGCTTTTTCGGCCTATCAGCAGGATCGTAAATCAGCAGTGGCCTGGGCTCAGTTGAGCCAACTGATCAGCCCCGCCGCCGGTAACTACGCGAATATGGGCGTAGAAACGGACGCCAGATATTACGATCAGATCAAGGCAACCACGGATATTGCCCTTGCCATCCGTGGCTGCCAGCCAGTGCGCTGAGGCAGCCCTCTGATACCGCTTGAACCTGTGGGCCTTCGGTAGTTTCAGTGAGGTGAGGTTTCGGGCGAGGCCGCCCAACTGGTATAGCCAAGCTCCATCACACGGGCGACTTCCGCTTCCGGTATCGCTGAAAGATCGCCCAGTTCCAGGGTGTCGTAATGGAAGACGTACAGTCGGGAGGTAAATTCGGCAATGGGCAGGGAGGCCTCGCCTCGAAATTCGCCCTGGCCCTGGGTGGAGCAGGTAATGCCCTGGCCCCAGTTCTGGCCACTGTCGTTGTTGGGATTGAAGAAGTAAACCCGCATCTCGTTATGAGGGCTGAGCCCGACTCTCAGGATGTTAATGGCGTGACGGCCGACAAAACGTGCGGCGCTGTCGGTGACCGCGATGCCCGCGGGCTGGGCGTGGATCACCGGCATGTGGCCATTGTAGAAGGGGTGGTAGCTGGCGTAAAAGTGCCGGATGAAGCCTTCGTAGTCCTGCACCTCACCGGTGTGAATATCGGCCACCACACGGAACCCGTGACTGACCCACCAGCCATAGAATTCCGGGTTGATCCAGCGGTGGGCGTCATCGTCCCGGTTTTCACAGCGGCGCCACATTTCACCGTAGAGGCGATCCAGGTGAGGGATGAGGATCAGCGAGACCGGGTCCACATCCACCGGTGTGTCCTTGACCAACCCTGGCTCCAGATCTCTGGACGAGACGGTTTCGCCTTCAAAGCGATTCAGTACTTCGTTGTCCCGGGCGGCCCAGGTCAGTACCTGAAGCAGATAATCGGCCTCGTTGGTCGCCCACACCGACAGGCCGATGGCCGACTGGCAGGTGGGGTTGTTGCCCTGGCCCACACCCAACGGCTGTCCTAACAGGTTGATAACACCCGCCAGCAGAAATACCCGGGGCGGTCGGGCAGTGCCAAAGGCCTCTTTAAGGGTGTCTGCGGTCTCTGCGGACAGGGAAAGTTTTATTTGCCGCCACAGGGCCCGGGCCACAGACGGTGTAAACAGTGAGCCCCGCTCCAGCATCATGGTCAGGCCATAAACGGCCTGACAGGTTTCCGGGTAGATGGCTTCGTCAATCAGGGCGTGGACCAGTTCGGTGAAGCAGTACAGATCGTCCAGCCCGGTAATGCTCAGCCCCAGTGTGACGGGTATCAGGTCGTCCTGATCACTGTTACGCAGAAATCTCAGCATCACCGCGTGGTAAGCAGACGCCAGACCGGTATCGTGCATGCTGCGGGCAAGGCAGGTGGCTTCGGACCTGAGGGCTACGTCGTCCATTTCCGCAAGCCGCTGCTGATAGATCCGCACGCCCGGATCTTCAACGCTGCCCGGTGTCGGTGCAAACAGAGCGTTGACCAGGCGGGTTGCGGCAGCGTTGCCGTTGGTTTCTATTTTCGGATCATAGAGGCATTTGGCGATCTGGCCGATCATGTCGCAGATGCTGTCCACCTGCACCGGCCCTTGGTCCAGCAACCGCCAGATCTCTGCCACCAGGCTGTCCAGCAGGCTTTCGTAGCCGAGGTGAGAAATCAGGTATCGGTAGAGTTCCTGGACAATCATGCCGAGCTGTTTCGGGCGTTCGCGATCGGCTTCGGTGAGTTGGCCAGACAGCAGATCCAGGTTCAGTGCCATCACCTGGTTCAGGAAATAACGTGCCTGTTCTGCCGAAATGCCTTTGTGAAAGTAATCACCCCGGCTGACGGCAAGCATGCGCAGCTCGCTGATGGCCTCGACGATGGTGGTCACCTCACCGGCCTCGCGCAGGGAATGCTTGGCCAGCGCTGGCTGGAGGGTTGCTGGCTGGGCCCAGTCGCTGGTGCCGAAGATGCCGGCGGATTCCAGTGAGCGAACGCGTCGGTACAGGGCATCAAAGCCGCCCGGCAGGGTCATCAGTACTCGGGCGCGCTCCAGCAAGGCAAGGCTGGACGCTTTGGGGTCGATACTGCGGGCGCGGGTGAAATCGCCCAACGCCGCATCCAGCTGCCGCAAGGCCAGCTCGAGGGTAAGGTTGGTGTTCTGGTGCCCCATAGTGTCGGTTCCCTGCTGTGTTTGGGGCCCATGGTGGCTGCCGATGTAGCTACGGCAGGATCACCAGGTGATTGGGCAGTTCGTTGCGCTCGTGGGTGGCGGGCACATGCTCTTTCAGGAGCTTGCCACAAGCAGCTATGCAGTCAAGAAATCCTTGCTGGGTCTGGCCCTGGTGCACCTTGGCGGTGAAGTCCGCCACGATAGCTTCCCATAGCGAGTTGTCCAGAACGTCAGCAATGCCCTGGTCCACCAGGATCTCGACATAGCGTTCGGCCTCCGAGACGAAGATCAGCATGCCGGTGCCACCTTCGGTATGGTGCAGGTTCTGCTCCAGAAACTGCCGCCGAGCCAGGTTGGAGGCGCGCCAGTAACGCACCTGCCGGGGAATCAGGCGGGTGTTGATGCCGGGCACCCGGAACAGCAGGCTGAGCAGGATAAACGTGCCCCACTGCACCAGCAACAGCATGTCGGCAGCGAACCAGCTGCCGAAATAATTGCCAATGCCCGGCACCAGCAACGCCAGGATGCCGGCCCAGAGCAGCGGAATATAGCTGTAGTTATCGGATTGGGCCGTCAGCACGGTGACCAGTTCGGCGTCGGTTTCCCGTTCTACCTCGTTGATGGCTGCGGTAACGGCTTGCTGATCGCTTTTGCTTAGTAATGTCATGATTCTGTGATTCTCATTGTCAGGTGAGGGAATTCAGCGTGCGCGGATAGCCAGGCCGAGTCACCAGCCCCCGGAGGCCCCACCGCCGCCAAAGCCGCCACCGCCGCCGCCAAAACCACCGCCACCGAAGCCGCCACCACCACGACCGCCCATCATGCCGCCGAGCAAAGCCGCGCCTACCAGGGCGGCGCCGCCACGACCGCCACGACCGCCGCGACTGCCGATAAAGAACACCACCGCCAGCATGAGGATGAAGAACAGCCCCACCAGGCGGACATCAGGCTTGTCCTGCACGGCTCCGGTCTGCTGGCTCTGGGCAACCGCCATGGGCTCACCGCCGAGGACCTGGATCATGGCAGCGGTACCGTTGACGATACCGGCCTGGAAATCGCCCTGACGGAACGCCGGTGTGATAATGCGATTGATGATCACGGAAGAATCGGCGTCGGTGAGCCGGCCTTCAAGGCCATAGCCCACTTCGATGCGGACGGCACGCTCGTCCTCTGCCACGATCAGCAGGGCGCCGTTATCCTCGCCCTCCTGACCGATACCCCAGTGCCGGCCCAGCTGATAGCCAAAATCCTCAATCGGATAACCCTGAAGGTCCGGCAAGGTGACCACCACCACCTGTTCGGTGCTGGCCTGCTCGTGGGCCTGAAGCATCTGGCTCAGGCGCGCTTCCACTTCAGGGGAGAGCATCTCCGCCTGGTCGACCACCCGGCCGGTCAGTTCCGGAAACTCCGGTGTGGACTGGGCCCAGACGGTGGCCGGGAGCAACAGCAGTAACGTCAGCAACAGGCTTGTGCGGGGCAGAGCAACCATCAGAACTGCACCGCGGGTGCGTCTTCCGCATTTTCCGTCGTGGCTTCGAAGTTGCCACGGGGCTCCAGATCGCTATACAGGATGCTGTGCCAGATTTTGCCCGGGAAGGTGCGCAACTCGGTGTTGTAACGCTCTACCGCCTGAATGAAATCCCGGCGCGCGACCGCAATACGATTCTCTGTGCCTTCGAGCTGTGACTGCAAGGCCAGGAAGTTCTGGTTCGATTTCAGGTCCGGATAACGTTCGGATACCGCCATCAGGCGGCTCAGGGCACTGCTCAGCTCGCCCTGGGCCTGCTGGAACTGCTGCAGTTTCTCGGGATTGTTGAGAATGCTCTCGTCCACCTGAATCGAGGTGGCTTTGGAGCGCGCCTCGATCACCGCGGTCAGAGTTTCCTGCTCCTGGGCTGCGAAACCCTTGACCGTTTCCACCAGGTTGGGAATCAGGTCGGCGCGGCGCTGGTACTGGTTTTCCACCTGGGACCAGGCGGCGGTGACTTTTTCATCGTAGGTGGGGATGTTATTGAGCCCACAGCCACTGAGTAACAGAACCAGCGCCATCAGGGACGCCAGCTGCCAGACAGTCCGCTGTTGAAAAGGTTTGTGAAGGATTCCCATAGTGCTCTGTCCCGGAGGTAGTTGCATGAAGAAGGGAGGACGCCTGGCCCACAGGCCAAGCCATCGAATTACTGTGTTAAGTGGGGGCAGAGCGCCTGTTTTCAAGGGTTGCCGGGTTTCGTCCCGACACTGTGGCCCCGATGCTTTGCTGCCCTGGCGGTAATATCGTGTCAGATGTTACCCGCCTTCGCGGAAGCGCCGGATAAAGGCTTCAGACTCCGCGACCGACTGTTCCATATTGCGAATCAGCTCATCCACGTCCTGGCGAATACCCACCAGCTCGTTTTCCAGGGCACCTATCGCCTGGGCGTTCAGGTTATGCTTGAGATACAGAACCTGATCCTGAAATGCCTGCAAGACCGGATCCATGCGTTCTTCGGCGGTGTGCATACGGCTGATCAGCTGGCTGTACTGGGTGCGGGTTTCCTCAAGCTGCTGTTCGCTGCTACGGCGCAGAGAGGCGCTCTGGTATTGATCAAGCTCATCCTCCCATTCATCGAACAGATCTTCAGCAACCGCTTCCACCTTGTCGATGCGGTCGCGGACTTTTTCTGCGCTCGATTTGCTGTCTTCGTAGGCATCGCTGATCTCGGCATACTGAACCTTGAGCTCGGTATCCGGCGTATCCACCACGCTCTGGAAGCGCTCCAGAGACGAGCGGAAGGTTTCCTGGGCGTCATTCTGGCTGTCCCGTGCGTCTTCCACCCGGTTTACCAGAATGTCGCGCTTTTCATACCCGAATTGTTCCAGGGTGTTGTAATACAGCGAGGAACATCCACCGACGAGGGCGACGCTGAGCAGCAACGGCCAGAGCCGCCGGGCAGCAGATGGTGCTATTGGACTGACAATGACAGGGTTGGACATAAGGTAGTCTCCGGTAGGGACCCGGGTGCGGGTCCGAAAAGTGAAGCATGGCGGGCAGCCACAGTTAAATCCCTAATGCCCGGTTGCCCTTAAGGCATGCGCCCCATAGCCTGGGCCACGGCAGAAGGAGGCACTCGAGTCAGGCTGGCGGCGAGACTCAGACTGCGAGGCGTCAAACCGGCCCAGCCCATGAGCAGGCGCTGGCCAGGCGCCCAGCGGCTGGTACGATAAAGCAGGCCAGCCCGCCAGATCTGGCGGGCAATATCCTGACGAATCTGACGATGATAACAACCCGCGTCTAAACCAGCGAGATAACAGGTGGCAGCCACTACGCCGCTGTGAAGCGCAATACCCATTCCATCACCGGAAAACGAAGGAATCACCCCAACCTGATCGCCTAACCGATAGATGTTGTCGGCATCGTTGGCCGGTGGGTTATAGACAAACCCGTAAGGTACGCGGTAAATCGACAAGGGCTGTGGTAGCAGGGGTGTGGCATTGGACAGCCGTCGCTGCAGGTGTGGGCAGGTGCGCAACAACGCTTCCAGTAAGCCCTCCCAGGTACCACCACAGGCTTTCAGCCAGCTACCTTCAGCCAATAGGCAAAGGTTGACCCGGCCATCCTCCACCCGTTGCAGTCCTGCATAGCCATGAGCAAACAAGATCAATTCGACATGGTGGGCGAGCGCATGACGCTGAGTGCTGTCAACGTCGAAATGCATCTTGAAGCCGACCAGATCTTCGGGAGGGGTAGCGGGATGGCGTCGCAATTCGCGCAGATCATGCTTGCCGGTGGCCAGAAACAAGGTGTTGGTTCTGACGGCTCCAGCCTTTTGCACATCAACATCAATAACAGACCCGCTGATGTCAGCAACACTGGCACGCTGACCACGCCAGAGTTGAGCACCACTCTGGGATGCATGATTCAGCAGTGCCTCATCGAGACGATAGCGCGAAAGCCCGAGAGCATTAAACGGCAAGGCTGTTTCTATGACAGTGTTCTGGCGGACGAGACGCAGGTGGGAGATGACGTGACCACCCAGTCCATCCAGATCCAGCCCCAGTCGTCTTAGATAGCCTTGTGTTTCCGTGCTCAGAAACTCGCCGCAAATTTTGTGCGTGGCAGTGGCCTCACGCTCCAATAGCACCACCTCACGACCGGCCTTCGCCAAGACACACGCCGCGCCAGCGCCAGCCAAACCACCACCGACCACCACCACTTCGGCAGTCGTTGGTAACCGTTTTTTGACATCAGTGGTTTGCATCGCCGTTATTTCAGCCGTCCGACACACAGCCGGAACGGCACATGCCAGCGAACATCCGCGGAGATACCCGCTTGCGCCAATAAAGCCTGCCAATCCGCACGACGAAAACTACGGGCAACCGACACTGCCCCGTCATGACGAACGATAGGATGCCAGCGTGCCAGGCCCGCCAATAGTGAATAGCCATAATATGCCAGGGGGTGACGATGCAGATCGGCAATAAACCAGCCACGCCGGGCATGCCGCTCCATCCATTGCAAGAACCTCACGACCTGGCTATCGCCAAGGTGATGGGTGAACTGCGAGCTCACGATGAAGTCTGGAGGCGGTGCCGGTGTAAAGTTAAAAACATCACCCGTGTAATAGGTAATATCCGTGCTCGACGGGGTGGCTTGCCGAGCGGCTATGGCGCTGTTCGGGTTCATGTCGAGGCCTTGCAGTGTGACCTTGATATCGCGCTGAGCGGCAAAGCGATGAATCGCCCGCAGCAGATCGCCCTGGCCACAGGCGACATCCAGAATGGTAATGGCTGTGTTCGCAGGTAAACCGCGTAGCGCCTGATCCAGCCAGTGCAACGTTGCCTGATGGGTTCGGGTGATACGGTTGACCGAGGCCAGATCGGCCAGGCATTGGTTGTAATCGGCGTTGCTGATGTCGTCATTGTCCATCAACTCGGGCTCGGTACTGCGCTCTTTCAGCAACTTCATGGTATCAGCCTGCCATCTGGAAGCGGAAGGTTTCAGCCACCATGCCTGGGCCAAAGGCCATCGCCAACCCTCGCGCTTCGTGGTGCTGGTTGTGATGCAGGCGCAACATATCCTGCAACACAAACATGACGGTCGCCGAGGACATATTGCCATAGTTGTGCAGTATGCGGCGTGAACTACCGAGGTCGTCAGAGCTAAGCCCCAATCCAGTCTCAACAGCGTCAAGCACCGAGCGGCCGCCAGGATGTACCGCCCATAAGTCAAAATCTTTGACCCGCCCTCCGCGCAATATCTTGTTGGCTCCGGCTTGTTCCATGTCCTGGCGCAGGGTCTGCTTGATCCGTTGCGGAACCTGCCCCGAGAGGTGCATGCTGAAACCTTGGTCGCCAATACGCCAGGTCATGACCTCGCTACTGTCGGGAATAATAATCGCCAGGAAATCCAGCAAGGCCATGCCTGTAGGCTGCGCCGTTACCAGCGCAGCACTGGCGCCGTCAGCAAACAGGGTCAGTGGCAACAGAACGTTCAGGTCTGAGGTCTCTTGCAGATGCAGCGAACATAACTCCAGATTGACCACCAGAACACGGGCGGCTGGGTTCGTATGTACCGCCTGATACGCCACTCGCAGTGCGGGTACCGCCGCAGAGCAGCCCATAAAGCCAACCAGAGTACGTTGTACGTCGGGCCGCAGGCCCAGAGCTGTCACCAGTTGCAGGTCCAGGCCCGGGGCTGTAAAGCCGGTACATGAGGGAACCACCAGGTGCGTAATGTCGTCCAGCCTACCCGTCGGGATTTCACACTTTAGCGCCGCCACGGCGCGCATCGCCAAACGCGGGGCTTCCGTTTCATAGGCTGCCATGCGGGCACGGGTGCCCGGAAAGTTGCCACGGCGGTAAAAGCCGCCCGCATCTACCCCCTGTTCATCGGGTGATCCGCCTACGCGCATAAAGGAATAGCGATGGCCAATACCAGACTGCTCAGCCATGCGGTCGAAAACCCGGCGTGTGCGCTGGTCCGGGAGCATGGTGCGCAACACGGCATTAATCGGCTGATGAATGTCGTGCTCAGGCACGGCTGTGCCGATCCCGTTAATGTGGGCTATTGTCATGCCATCCTCGCATATTGATCACAACTTACAGCTTAGCGTAAAGCTTGGGCTTTACTGACACTGATGGCAGCAGAAATGATGTTCAGATGAAATGAGAATAAAGTTAAACCTGAGAGCAGTATGTGCGGTTACAGACAGACAATACGTATCATTGGGAAAAAGTTGGCCACATAGAATCACCGGCGGCTCTCAGCGATCCCCGCGGGCCATTCAACCGCCGGCCTCCCGATAGGTCACCATGCGCTGCTTATCTTCATCCCAGAGGGCATACCGGAAGCAGTCGGCAATGTCGCCGGGTGCCAGGGTTGTCGTTAACGGGGACTGCAGTTCCGGAATCGCGGCCATTACTTCGGGAAGGCGGTAGAAAGGGATTCGAACGTT
>JAWOAO010000357.1:0-7277 GCA_046498485.1 Marinobacter sp.
TTGGCTCCCGGAGGCGAAGAAGGGCGTGACAAGCTGCGAAAAACGGCCGGCAGACCGGCGCGATGGTTGTGCGCGTGCTCGAAGGTGCCGGCACTGCCGACATGCCCGTCGAGACCATGGAAGAGCTGGACCTGTTTGTAAACCCTGAAGCCGGCGAGCGCATGGGCATCACCCTGCCTGAAGACCTCATCCAGGACGCTAAAGAAGTCGTCAAAAGCGGCCAATAACGCCTGACCAACACGGGCGGACCCCAAAAGGGCCCGCCCGTTTTCTTTCACGGTGAAGAATTACCCATGCTCAGTGACATTGCATTCTACGGCGCTCTTGAAACCGGCCTTATTTATGGCCTGGTTGCTTTTGGTATTTACCTGTCATTCCGCGTACTCGACTTTCCCGATCTCACGGTAGACGGCAGCTTCCCTCTGGGTGCCGCTGTTGCGGCCGTGTTTATCCTTCAAGGCTGGAATCCCTGGATTGCCACCGGCTTTGCCGCCCTGGCAGGCATGGCCGCGGGTGCGGTTACCGCCATCCTCAACGTGAAGCTCAACATCCTGAACCTGTTGGCCTCTATCCTGACCATGATCGCGCTCTATTCGATTAACCTGCGCATCATGGGCCGCCCGAACATTGCCTTACTGACCGAAGAAACGGTACTGACCCCCTGGTATTCACTGGGCCTGGAGTTTCACCAGGTGCCGGTGTTGCTGTTTCTTATAGTTGTCGTGATCTGCCTGATCCTGCTGTGGCGATTCATGAAATCGGAAACCGGTCTGGCCATGCGCGCCACCGGCGCCAATCCGCGTATGGCGAGAGCCCAGGGTATTGCCACCGGCCGCATGGTCATTCTTGGCGTGGCTCTGTCTAACGGTCTGGTTGGCCTGGCGGGTGCGCTGTTCGCCCAGAGCCAGGGTGCAGCAGACGTCACCATGGGTGTCGGCGTCATCGTGATCGGCCTGGCGTCGCTGATTGGCGGTGAGGCGGTGCTGACTCCGTCAACCGTGGTCCGGGCCCTGATTGCCTGTGTGATTGGTGCCATCATGTATCGCCTGGCCATCGCCTTCGCCCTCAATGCGGACGCACTCGGCCTGCAGGCTCAGGATCTGAACCTGATTACCGCGGTTCTGGTGACCCTGGCCATCGTACTGCCGGGCGTGCGCACCAACCTCACCAACCGCTTCACCCGCAAGAAAGCCTGAGGAGGCATTATGATCAGCGCAACCGATCTGACACTCACCTTCGGCAAGGGCACGCCACTGGAGAACCCGGCCTTGCGGGGCATGAGCCTGACTGTCAACCAGGGTGAGTTCGTCACGGTCATCGGCAGTAACGGTGCCGGCAAATCGACCTTCCTGAACGCACTGGCTGGCGAAGTGCTGGTGGATAGCGGCAAAATCATTGTCGACAACCTGGACGTTACCCGCCTGCCCACCCACAAACGCTCCGCCCGGGTCGCCCGGGTATTTCAGGACCCGCTGGCCGGCACCTGCGAAAACCTCTCCATCGAAGAAAACCTGGCACTGGCGGTCAAGCGCGGCCAGCGCCGGGGCCTGACCGCTGCCGTGAAAAAGCAATACCTGGCCCAGTTCCGTGACAGCCTGTCATCCCTGAACCTGGGTCTGGAAAACCGTCTGGGCGACAAGATGGGGCTGCTTTCCGGTGGTCAACGCCAGGCTGTGAGCCTGTTGATGGCCAGCCTCACCCCGTCGGCCATTCTGTTGCTGGACGAGCACACAGCGGCGCTGGACCCGAAAACCGGCAGCTTCGTCCTGGAGCTGACCCAGAACATCATCGAAGAGCAAAAGCTCACCGCACTGATGGTCACCCACAGTATGAAACAAGCTCTGGAAGTGGGAAGCCGCACCGTGATGCTGCACCAGGGCCAGGTGGTCTTCGATATTGCCGGTAAAGACCGTGAAGGACTGGAAGTGAAAGATCTGCTGGGGCTGTTCGAAAAACAGCGTGGGCTGGAAGTGGACGACGACAGCCTGCTGCTCAGCTAGCCCGAGGCCAACGCTGCGACGATGGACAGCGCCAGAATGGCGCCGCAACGAACACTTTTTGACCACAACATGTAGTGATGCTCGCACAATTTGGTCAAACGCTTGATTGGTGCGGGCTGGCAGCATTGCAAGCATTTCGTCATTGATTTTCTTTGCCATCGTGGCCCAATCAATAGTTGCTCTCTTCTTCACAGAACACTATATCCTGTTATACTTCTTCGAATAGCACCTATATGTAGGGGCATCAGGCTTTAAAACAGATCGCGCACCGGCGCTCAACAGGCTGGCCGCGCCAACACCAGTACCGACTCCAATGCGCAACATCGGCTCGGCGCAGGCTGCACATACCGCCTGACAAAACACTATATGTGGTGTTTTGTGCTCAACCAAAGGCCGGGGCCCAGAAAAGCACTAAAGAACAGACCGGGTATGGCGCTCAGGACGGCGTCATCAAAACGAGACATACTGAAAACCGAGGGTGGCAATGAACGCTAAGGCACAGGCAGTAATCGCGACGATTCCCATGCAGGAAGCGTCGCTTGATATCTGGACCAGCAAGTACCAGCTGAAAACCAAAACCGGCGAAGCCGTCGACAAAGACATCAACGCAACCTATGAACGCGTTGCCAAGGCTTTGTCTGAAGTCGAGAAAAAGACCACGCGCGACAAGTACCTCAAGGAATTCCTCTGGGCCCTCAAGAACGGCGCCATTCCTGCCGGCCGGATCACCTCCAACGCCGGTGCTGAAGCCCACAAGCCTGCCACCTCGACCATTAACTGTACGGTATCGGGCAGCATTCAGGATTCGATGAACGACATCCTGGAAAAGAACCACGAAGCCGGCCTCACCCTCAAAGCCGGTTGCGGTATTGGCTATGAGTTCTCCACCCTGCGCCCCCGCGGTGCCTACGTTGCCGGTGCCGGTGCGACGACATCCGGCCCGCTGTCGTTCATGGATATTTTTGACCGCATGTGCTTCACCGTGTCGTCTGCCGGTGGTCGCCGTGGCGCCCAGATGGCCACTTTTGACGTGCACCACCCGGATGTCATCGAGTTCATCCAGGCCAAACGTGAAGACGGTCGCCTGCGCCAGTTCAACCTGTCGCTGCTGATCACCGAAGACTTTATCGAAGCCGTCCGCAACGACGGCGACTGGCGTCTGTCTTTCCCGATGACCCGTAAAGAAGTGGAAGAAGAAAACCTCGACCTGACCGACACCACCCAGTTCCTGTACCGTGACTTCCCGATTCAGAACAGCTACGTGGTTAACGAAGAGGGCAAGGTTGCCTGCCGCATCTACAAGACGTTGAAAGCCCAGTTTATCTGGGACACCATCATGACCAGCACCTATGACTACGCCGAACCAGGCTTCATCCTGATCGACAAGGTCAATCAGATGAACAACAACTGGTTCTGCGAAGACATCCGCGCCACCAACCCTTGTGGCGAACAGCCCCTGCCCCCTTACGGCAGCTGCCTGCTGGGCTCGGTCAACCTGACCAATTTTGTGGACTACCCGTTCACTGAAAAGGCCAGCTTCAACTACGAAAAGTACCGCAAAGTGGTTGGCATTTTTACCCGCATGCTGGACAACGTAGTCGAAATCAACGGCCTGCCGCTGGCCGAACAGCGCCACGAAATCACCTACAAGCGCCGCCACGGCATGGGCATCCTGGGCCTGGGTTCAACGCTTGCCATGCTGCGCATGCCCTATGGCTCCAGTGAGTCGGTCGAGTTTACCGAAGAAGTCGTCCGTGAAATGGCCGTAGAAGGCTGGCGCCAGTCGCTGGTCCTGGCCGAAGAAAAAGGCTCGGCTCCGATCATGGAAGACGAGTTTGAAGTCACCCCCAAGATGCTGGCCAAGTGCCGGGACCTGGCCAAAGACGGTTACAAGGTCGGCGACAAGCTCAAAGGCAAGCTGCTGCACGCCAAATACAGCCGCTACATGCAGCAGATCGGCCAGATCGATCCGGAGCTGGTTGCGCAACTGGCCGAGAAAGGTGGTCGCTTCACCCACCACACCTCCATCGCCCCGACCGGCACCATCAGCCTGTCACTGGCCAACAACGCCAGCAACGGCATCGAGCCGAGTTTCTCGCACCACTACGCCCGCAACATCATCCGTGAGGGTCGTAAAACCAAAGAGAAAGTCGACGTATTCTCCTTCGAGCTGCTGGCCTATCGCCACCTGGTTAACCCCGGTGCCATGCCCTTCTCCGAAGAAGAAGACAAGATGCTGCCGGGTTACTTCACCACCTCCGATGACGTAACGCCCACACAGCACGTCGACATCCAGGCGGCCGCACAGAAATGGGTTGATTCCTCCATTTCCAAAACCGCCAACGTGCCGACCGACTTTGCCTACCAGGAATTCAAGGGCATCTACCTGTACGCCTATGACAAGGGGCTGAAAGGCTGCACCACCTTCCGCTTCAACCCGGAAGCCTTCCAGGGCGTACTGGTTAAAGAAAAAGACCTCGAAAACACTCTGTACGAATTCACCCTGGACGATGGCAGCAAAGTGACTCTCAAGGGCAACGAAAAGGTCGATTACGACGGCGAGATTCACACCGCCGCCAACCTGTTCGATGCGCTTAAAGAAGGCACTTACGGCAAATATTGATCCCGGGAACCGACAGACAGGACCACGAACATGACAGTTAAAATCAGCAACAAGATTGTCGGCTACCGAGTCAAGAAAGCCGAAACCGACGAGCAGAAAGCAGCAACGGCCAAAAGTCTGGAGCCAAAGCCGATTCAGATGAACGAAACCATCGAACGGCCGGACTTCTTGTTGGGCACCACCTACAAGATCAAGCCGCCGATTGCCGAGCACGCGATGTATATCACCATCAACGACATCCTGCTCAACGAAGACACCGACCATGAGAGTCGTCAGCCCTACGAAGTGTTCATCAACTCCAAGTCGATGGAACACTTCCAGTGGGTAATCGCCCTCACCCGCGTTATCTCGGCGGTGTTCCGTAAAGGCGGCGACGTCACCTTCCTGGTGGAAGAGCTGCGCAGCGTGTACGACCCCAATGGTGGTTATTTCAAGAAAGGCGGTGTGTTCATGCCGTCGCTGGTGGCCGAAATTGGCGCCGTGATCGAGAAGCACCTGAAGGCCATCGGCCTGCTCGAAAGCGACGAGATGAGCGAAACCACCAAACGCATCCTCGCCGAAAAGCGGGCGGCGTTTGAGGCCAGCCACAACAAGGCCACCAACGACGAAAGTGCCAGCGATTTTCCCGCCAACGCCACCATGTGCGGCAAGTGCAGCACCAAGGCGGTGATCGTGATGGACGGGTGTGCAACCTGCCTGTCTTGTGGCGATAGTAAATGCGGTTGAGGTGATTGAGTGGTGATTAACGAGGAGGCCCGGAGTGAAAACTTCGGGTCTTTTTGTTTTGGGGCGGGGATTGGGCTGCGGCCCTATTGCTGATATGTTTTAGAAGGTGAATTTTGACCCGGAATCATAGGCATCTCGCCATGCTTGAAAAACGCATCCCTCCCCTGGTTCTGGTGCTGGTCGCCGGTGCCGCCATGTGGGGCGTTTCTATTCTGACTTCACCTTTGCCGCTGGACGACACCTTCCGTAGGGTTGCCGCTAGCATGATGTTTGTTGTTGGCATCCTGTTTCCCGTGGCTGGCGTGGTGGCTTTCCGGCGTGCCAAAACCACGGTAGACCCTCGCACGCCCGAGGCCAGTTCGGCTTTGGTCTGTTCCGGTATTTACCGGTATTCCCGCAACCCGATGTATGTGGGGTTCGCGCTCTGGTTGTTGGCCTGGGCCGTGTTTTTGGGGTCTGGCTGGGGGGTGCTGGGCGTGGTATTTTTTGTGCTGTATATGAACCGCTTCCAGATTGTTCCTGAGGAGCGAGCTCTGCGGGTATTATTTGATAAAGAATTCGGGGCCTACCAGCAGCGGGTTCGCCGCTGGCTCTGAACCCCCGGCAACCTGCGACCCTATGATTTCAAATAAACCTGCAAAGCACCTCAGTAATAACCTTGGCCAGAGTTTTCTGACCTCCCCTTTTCAGGCCCCGACAAAGGCCTGGGCGCTGGCGCCGGTGTTCGTAATCATAGCGATATCCGTTGGCTTCAGTGCCGCGCTCCGGGCCAGGAAACCATTACGGGAGGACGACTATGCCGGACTACGAACTCTATTATTGGAACCTGCCCTTTCGCGGTAATTTTATCCAGCTTTTGCTGGAGGAGGTTCGGGCGGATTATCGGAAGCTGGATGCCAACAAGGTCTATCCTGACAGCAACCTGAGCCTCCATTACCCCGGGATCGCACCACCGTATCTTTACGACTGCAGGGCCCGGCTCTGGTTCGCCCAGATGCCGGCAATTCTCATGCATCTGGCGAAGGCGTACCATTTTCTTCCCGACGAAGCTGAGCAACACACCCTGGCCCGAGGGTCGATTATTGGTCGGTGGGTCTTTGGCCCTCAGCGCTATCCTGAATCTCCGCCAGTGCGGTTTCGATATCCTTGCTGTTCTCAGGGCGTACAAGGCGGGTGATTTCCTGCCCATCCTTCAAAAAGATCAGTGTCGGCCAAAATTTCACACCAAACGTCCGGCCCAGCCGCCGCCCTTTTCCATCCTCGATCTTCATGTGTTCAACCCCGGGATAGCGCTCCATGGCGGTTTCCACGTGCGGCTGCACGGACTTGCAGAAGCCACACCAGTTTGTGCCGAACTCCAGCAACAAGGGCCCCGGGCTATGGGCCACCGCCTCCGCAGTTATGGATTCAGGTGTATATTGGTTGTCATACGGCATGATATTTCCTTGGTAAGTGGCAGTCACCATTTGAGCATAAGGGCTCAAGTGGGACAGATCTATTTTTCACAGGCTCTTATGTGCTGTCCCGATGGATCTGAGCAGCGGATGTGAATCTGATCAGTTACGAATCCAGGTTATGGGCATCTTTTCATACTCAGTGCGATAGCGAACAGAGCGGACAATGGCAATAGCATACTCTGGGCTTAAATGAGGCGACGGAACAGCCTCGACAGGACGTCACATCATGCGCCGCAAAGACGAGACGCAATCGGAATTGAGGATCGGGGCCATTAACGGCCCCTCTATTGGCAACATGGCTATGGACCCGCAGTGCCGTTTTGCACCGGCCTCGCTCCCAGCGCAGGCCGTTTTTTTCATCAAAAACCGGGACAGGTTTAGTACCTGTTATGTGTTATGACTTCCACATTTCCCCGTTTGTTATACCCTCTTGCCTTGCTGGTTTTTCTCGGATTTGCCGGATTTCTTCTG
>JAWOAO010000434.1:0-2909 GCA_046498485.1 Marinobacter sp.
TAACCATAAACCGGCTGCCGTCCTCCGACAGCAGCTCGGCGCGCCAGTCCGAGGTGCGCGGCACTTCGCTGCCGATCGCGGTATCCTGGACCGGGCTCCAGCAGCCCATGTCGAGCGCGTTGTCCAGATGCGGGTCCAGCACCGGGCGAATGATCAGCCCTTGCGATGGCACGGTTCGCACCAGATGATGAAACTGGCGCTCAATGGCCTCGACGTTCTCGAAAATATCGGCGTGGTCGTATTCCAGGTTGTTCAGAATCAGCGTATTCGGGCGGTAATGAATAAACTTGGAACGTTTGTCAAAGAAGGCACTGTCGTACTCATCCGCCTCAATCACGAAGAAATCACTGGTGCCCAGCCGCGCCGACACCGGGAAGTCCTGGGGCACGCCCCCGACCAGATAGCCAGCGTCAAACCCGGCCTGATCCAGAATCCACAACAGCATGGCGGTGGTGGTGGTTTTACCGTGGGTGCCGGCCACCGCCATCACCCAGCGGTGACGCAACACTTCCCGGGCCAGCCATTCCGGGCCGGACATGTAATCAATCCGGCGATTGAGTACGGTTTCGACCTCCGGGTTACCACGGGACATGGCATTGCCGATCAACACCAGGTCCGGTTTCGGCTCCAGGTTCTGCGGCCGGTAGCCGTCCATCAGCTCAATGCCCTGGGCCTGGAGCTGGGTGCTCATGGGCGGGTAAACGCCCTGATCGGAACCGGTCACGGTGTGGCCGAGCTCCCTGGCAATCACGGCCAGGCTACCCATAAAGGTGCCGCAGATGCCCAGAATGTGTATGTGCATTAAGGTGTTGCCTCCGGTTTGAATCCTGCCAAGCGTCTACCATACTTTATGCGGGGTCAAGAGCCGGCATCTGCTCATGAAAAACCACCGCGTTTGGCGTATCATCTGCGCCATCATTGAACCAGCAGGAGGCTTCAACCTGAGATGGCGATCAAAAACGCATTTTATGCCCAATCTGGCGGCGTTACCGCCGTTATTAATGCCAGCGCCTGTGGCGTTATCCAGACCGCGCGCAAGCACCCGGACCAGATTGGCAAGGTGTATGCCGGCCGCAACGGCATCATCGGCGCTTTGAAAGAAGAGCTGATTGACACCAGCCAGGAGTCCGATGAGTCCATCCAGGCCCTGATTCACACCCCGGGTGGTGCCTTTGGCTCTTGCCGTTACAAGCTCAAGAACCTTTCCGAGAATCAGCGTGAGTACGAGCGACTGATCGAAGTGTTCCGGGCTCATGACATTGGCTACTTCTTCTATAACGGCGGTGGCGACTCTCAGGATACGGCCTACAAGGTCTCTCAGATTGCTGACAAGATGGGTTATCCGATCACCTGCATTGGTATTCCCAAAACCGTCGACAACGACCTGCCCTTTACCGACTGCTGCCCGGGCTTCGGCTCTGTCGCCAAGTACATCGCCACCTCCACGCTGGAAGCCAGCCTGGACATCAAATCGATGTGCGAAACCTCGACCAAGGTATTCATTCTGGAAGTGATGGGCCGTCACGCCGGCTGGATTGCAGCCTCTGGCGGCCTGGCTGGCCAGGGTGAAGGCGAGCCGCCCCACATCATCCTGTTCCCGGAAATTCCGTTTAACCGCGAAGCCTATCTGGCGCGGGTAGACCAGTGCGTGAGGGATTACGGTTATTGCGTGGTGGTCGCTTCTGAAGGCGCCCAGTATGAAGACGGCCGTTTCGTGGCCGATGCTGGTGCCAAGGATGCCTTCGGTCACACCCAGCTGGGCGGTGTCGCGCCAGCGCTGGCCAACATGGTCAAACAGGCCCTGGGCCACAAGTACCACTGGGCGGTGGCGGACTATCTGCAGCGCTCAGCTCGCCACATCGCCTCCGCCACCGATGTCGAACAAGCCTACGCCGTCGGCAAAGTCGCGGTGGAAATGGCTCTGGCTGGCAAACAGGCGTTGATGCCCATCATCGTACGCGAACAGTCGAAGCCTTATCGCTGGTCGATCGGTGAAGCCAATCTGAGCGAGGTCGCCAATCAGGAGAAGAAGATGCCGATTCACTTCATCACCGACGATGGCTTTGGCATCACCCAGGACTGCCGGGATTACCTGCAACCGCTGATTGCCGGTGAAAGCTTTCCACCTTTTGAGAATGGCCTGCCCAAGGTGGCCAAGCTGAAACATCAGCTGGTCGAGAAAAAGCTCAGAGCAGACTTCACCCTCTGAGCTGAGCGGCCTGAAACCAAAAAGCCCGGCCACCAAGGTGACCGGGCTTTTTCATGATCTCAGGCCAACACCTGCTCAGCGCGCCAGTTCCGCCTCATGTTGGCGCACGTAAGCGTAGAACTCGTCGCAACCGCCGACGTACTCCGAGCCCACCAGAATCTGCGGCACCGTGTACACCGGCCGACCGATGCGATCCGCAATGTCTTGCTTGGTCAGGCCCTGCTGGATCATGTCGATCCAGGTATAAGGAAGGTTTCTGGCTTCACACAGGTCCCTCGCCCGAACGCAAAAACCACAGCTGGTACGGCCATAGATTGTAACCTGCTCCATAAAGACCTCCTGGCGCTGGAGGATAACCCCAACGATAAATGTAATGGTTTCTAATATGGCGCCATAATGACACGGGGCTGGCCGAATGAAAATTGAGGCTGCCCATGGCGGTCATAGTCATGGCCGATACCGACGTGTTTCATAAACCGGGAACCCTTGTTGAATGAACCCTGACCGACAAACTCGAGTGTGGAGAGGCCCTTGGCGTATTTGACCCTGTTTTTGACTGCATTCGCGGCGGCCACTCTGTTGCCAGCCTATTCCGAGTTACTGCTTGGCACTCTGGCCAGCCAGGGCTTGCCTTTATTCTGGCTGTGGTTGTGGGCAACCCTTGGCAATACGTTGGGATCGGTGGTTAACGGGGTTATCG
>JAWOAO010000440.1:0-3466 GCA_046498485.1 Marinobacter sp.
CTCCCTCTTCCTGTTCACCACCGCTGATGATGGTCCAGGGCTTGCGCTCGGCTCTCCAGGCGGTCGCGAACACAACGTCAGGGTTGCCCGGCAGCAGTTCAACGTCGGCAAAACCTACCCTGTCGGACACATGCAGAACACGCTCCCAGCTGCGGCCACCGTCGGTTGTCTTGTAGACACCGCGCTCTTCATTGGGCGCGAAGGCGTTGCCAACCGCCGCCACCCAGACCGTACTGTTGTTGCGGGGATCGATCTCTACCGCCCCGATATGGGCCGTTTTCTCCAGTCCCATGTGCAGCCAGTTGCGCCCGCCATCCACTGACTTGTAGACACCCTTGCCGGGGATCACATTACTGCGAAGACCCTCAGAGCCGGTACCCACGAAGAGGATGTTCGGATCGTTCTGTGAAACCGCGATAGCACCGATTGACGGCGACGCAAAGAAACCGTCCGATACGTTGTTCCAGGTCGTGCCATAGTCCGTGCTTTTCCAGACGCCGCCACCGGAG
Source organism: Marinobacter sp. (assembly GCA_046498485.1). Classification (GTDB taxonomy): domain Bacteria; phylum Pseudomonadota; class Gammaproteobacteria; order Pseudomonadales; family Oleiphilaceae; genus Marinobacter. Next base: position 510 of record JAWOAO010000440.1, read on the forward strand.
GCGCCGAGATAGAATGTGCCCTGTTCCGCCACCGTTCCGCCGACAGCCGTGACACGGCCACCGCGGGTGGGGCCCAGGTTGCGGAACTCCAGTGCGTCGAGGGGTTCCGCCGCGAGCCACAGGCTGTGCATAGCCAGAGAGGCACCGATGATAATTTTGAGGGGATTCACCACGGCTGTTTTCTCTTGTGTTGGGTTCAGCACAGACCGTACCATCGAATTCGAGTGCGAGACAATTATTCTTCGCCATTGCGCAAGGAAGCCTGAGATGAAAAAAGCGAATCCTCAATCCCTGCTGGCCTTGCTGCTTCTCCTATGCAGCGTATCACTGCTACCGCCTCAACTGTCTGCGCAAACCCCGGGTTTTGACGACATCGTGTCGGACACAACGCCCATGGAAGGCTATTTCAACCTGTACTGGGAAGAATCCTCGGGAACGATGTACTGGGAGATCGACAAGCTCGGCACGGAATTTCTCTACCTGGTCTCCATGGGCTCAGGCCTCGGATCCAATCCGGTTGGCATCGACCGCGGCCAGCTGGCCGCCACCTCCATTCTCACGACGAAGCGCGTCGGCGGAAAAGTGCTGTTGATGCAGCCCAACTACCGTTTCGTTGCCAGCAGCGACAACCCGCTCGAGAGACAGTCAGTGGTTGATGCCTTTGCTCCGTCGGTGATCTGGGGATTTGAGGTGCTGGCCGAAAAGAATGGCAGCGTCCTGGTGGATGCAACAGACTTTTTCATGCGGGATGCCAGGGATGTGGTCGGCAGAATCGCCAGCCGAGACCAGGGTGACTTCACGTTGGACAAAAGCCGCAGCGTCTTCTTCATGGACAGTACCCAGACCTTTCCGGAGAACATTGAGGTCGAGGTCATGCTGACGTTCACCAGCAGCAACCCGGGCAATCTGGTCAGGGGCGTGGCTGCCTCTGGCAATTCGATCACCCTGCGCCAGCACCATTCCCTGGTAAAACTCCCCGATGAGAAACTCACGCCGCGCCTGGCGGATCCGCGGATCGGGACCAACGGTCCGACCCTCCAGGATTACAGCACGGCTATCGGCGAGGATCTGCAGGTGCGCCTCGTGGCGCGGCATCGTCTGGAAAAAAAGCACCCTGAAGCAGAACGCTCTGAGGCCGTCGAACCCATCGTGTACTACGTGGATTCGGGCACCCCGGAGCCGGTAAAAAGCGCGCTCATCGAAGGCGCCAGCTGGTGGAACCAGGCCTTCGAGGCAGCGGGCTTTATCGATGCTTTCCAGGTCAGGGAGTTGCCGGAGGATGCCAACCCTCAGGACATCCGCTACAACATGATTCACTGGACACACCGCCGCACCCGGGGCTACTCCTACGGCTATGCGGTGACCGATCCCCGAACCGGCGAAATTCTCAAGGGTAACGTGAACCTCGGAAGCCTGCGCCTGCGCCAGGATTACCTGCATGGTCAGGGCCTGATTCCGGGCTTCCGTTACCTCGAAGATATCGCTGACAACAACGCCGCCTCCGTCAACATGGCCCTGGACCGGGTCAGACAACTGTCGGCGCATGAAGTGGGACACGCCATCGGCTTTCCTCACAACTATATTGCCAGTACCTATGGCCGCGAGAGCGTGATGGACTACCCTGCCCCGCTGGTGGAAATCACCGAGGCCGGCGAGCTGGATCTCTCCAATGCCTATGTCCAGCGCATTGGTGAATACGACAAACTGGCGGTGCGCTACTCCTATGGACAATTCGCCTCAGCCAGTCAGGAAGCGGAAGAGCTGGCAATGATCGCGCAGGAAAGCCTGGATCGCGGGCTGCTCTTCATGGCGCACACCAACAACAATTTTGTCGGGGCCGGTCATCAGTACGCCAGCGTGTGGGACAACGGCGAAAACCTGGTGGACCATCTGAAGCATGAGATCGAGGTGCGTCGTATCCGACTGGAGAACTTCGGTGAGTCCGTCATACGCAATGGCGAGCCGCTGTCGTCTTTGGAAGAGGTACTGCTGCCACTCTACATGCATCACCGCTTTCAGCTGAATGCGGCAGCGCAGAGTCTGGGTGGGGCCGATTACCGCTACGCGGTCAGGGGTGACGGACAAACCCCCTTTGCCATCATTAATGGCGATGAACAGCGCGATGCCCTGGAAACCCTTCTCTCGACGCTGAGCCCGGAATTCCTCACCCTGCCGCAGGATATCGTCGCACTGATCCCGCCGCCGGCCTATCGCTACGGCCAGGGTGAACACTTCCCCGGGCGCACTGAACTGCTGTTTGATCCGCTGGGCGCTGCCGAAGCTTCAGCCAGCCTGTCGGTCAAACAGATTCTGCACCCGGCCCGGATGGCTCGCCTGGTCGCCTACGGCAGCATGGGCGATTATCCGGATCTCGAGGAGGTGATCGACCGCCTGATCGACTTCACCTGGGGTGCCAAAAAGCCAGACGGCCAGTATCCACAAGAGGTTCTGAAGGTCGTACAGCGGGTCACCGTGAATGAGATGATGCGCCAGGCGCGGGGAAAGGACAGCTCCGGTGCGGTAAAAGCCGTGCTGGCCGATCGCCTGGATACCCTGGCCTCGCGACTCGAGGGCGAGCAGGACACTAACGCCCATCTGTCGTCGGTCGCTGCTGACATACGTCGCTGGCAGCAGCATCCCGGGTATGCGGTTCCCGAGGCGCTACAGTTATTGCCGGGGGATCCGATCTAGGCGACAGGTCGTTCACTGGCCTCGGCATCACCCTCGGCATTCTCCATGCGCACCACCACACCCCGCGAGTGTAGCGGGACGAGTGGCTAAAAGTCCGGCGCCAGCGCGGCGGGTCTCTCCAGCGTCTACGACCTTGACCTGGACAGTCGCACCGATGCGCTGGATGAGGTTATCATTCAATCCAGCTTGGGCCTGGATTGCAGGGCCGGTGGAGGCTAGTGGACCATGCGGTAGCAACCATGACATGACAGTAAACACGATTCCTT
>JAWOAO010000468.1:0-2999 GCA_046498485.1 Marinobacter sp.
TACCGGCATCGCATTCATTATCCTGTTTGGTGCCATGCTGGCCCCTGCGGTCGCGTCGCTTATTATCGCCTTTATTCTGCAGGGCCTGGTTGCCAAGCTCAATAAAATGGGGGTGCCGGAGCTGGTCGCAATCATCGGCGTATTTTTGGTGTTTCTGGGTGTCCTGGTGGGGGTTATTTTTGGTCTGTTGCCGCTGATCTGGACGCAGGTCAGCAACCTCGCGGGCGAGACGCCACGCATCATCCGTGAGCTGCAATCCTACCTGGAGTTGTTGCCCGATGAGTATCCACACCTGATCTCCGTTGAGGCGGTAGACACCGTGTACCTGCAGGTATCGAATGAAGTGGCACACATGACGCAGTGGCTGGTGTCTTTCTCCCTGTCGAGCATCCCGGATGTGGTGGCCCTGCTTATCTACATGGTGCTGGTGCCGATACTGGTGTTCTTCTTCCTGAAGGATCGTAAGGTACTGGTGCAGTCTGTTGGCCGCCTGTTGCCTCCTCAGCGCCCGATGATGATCCGTATCTGGCAAGAGGTGAACATGCAATGCGCCAACTACGTGCGGGGCAAGGCGGTCGAGATTCTTATCGTCGGCAGCGTCACCTACGTGGCGTTCAAGTTTTTGGGCATGCCTTACGCGGCACTGCTGTCGTTGCTGGTCGGCCTGAGCGTGGTGATTCCCTACATTGGCGCGGCGGTGGTCACCATTCCGGTGGCGATCATTGCCTTGTTTGCGTTTGGCTGGGGGCCTCAGTTTATCTGGGTGATGGTGGTTTACGGTATTATCCAGGGGTTGGATGGCAACGTTCTGGTGCCCATCCTGTTCTCGGAAGTGAACAACCTGCACCCGGTGGCTATTATCGTGGCCGTGCTGTTCTTCGGGGGTATCTGGGGGCTGTGGGGCGTGTTCTTTGCGATCCCGTTGGCCACCATGCTCAAGGCGATCTTTTCGGCCTGGCCGGTAAAGGAATCGGAGTCGGCACCGGTTTAATTCCCTTGTGTCAGTTCAAGCCCAACATTACCATAACGTTTTTATTCGGACGGAGTTTTTATGATTACGGGTAGCCTCGTCGCACTGGTCACGCCCATGCTTCCAAACGGTGATATTCACTGGGAGGATCTGGACAAACTGGTGGACTTTCATATTGAAAACGGCACTCACGGCATCGTCGCTGTGGGCACCACCGGCGAGTCCGCAACGTTGGACCCGAAAGAGCATTGTCGGGTTATCGGCCACATCATTAAACGGGTTGCCGGCCGGCTTCCCGTGATCGCCGGTACCGGTGGTAACAGTACGCGAGAAGCGATCGAACTGACCACCGAAGCCCACAAACTCGGCGCTAACGCCTGTCTGCTGGTTGTGCCTTATTACAACAAGCCAACCCAGGAAGGCCTGTATCAGCATTTCAAAGCCATTGCCGAGGCCGTGCCTGGAATGAGCCAGATTCTCTACAACGTGCCCGGCCGAACGGCCTGCGACATGCTGAATGAGACCGTGGTGAGACTGGCGGACATCCCCAACATCATTGGTATCAAAGACGCGACCGGTAACATTCCCCGCGGCACCGAACTGATCGAAGCCGTCAAAGGCCGTTTGACCGTGTACTCCGGTGACGACGCCACCGCGGCCGATCTGATGCTGGCGGGTGCAAAGGGTAACGTATCGGTTACCGCCAACGTGGCACCGAAGGCCATGGCACAGCTTTGCGAAGCGGCGATTGCCAGTGACGAAGCTGAAACCCGCCGTTTGAACGAGCTGCTGATGCCGCTCAACCGCAAGCTGTTCCTTGAAGCCAACCCGATCCCGGTTAAATGGGCGCTGTATCGGATGGGAATGATCGGAAAGGGCATCCGTCTGCCGCTGACACTGCTTAGTGAGAAGTTCCACGGTGAGGTGGAAGATGCACTCAAGGCCTCAGGCGTACTCTGAGGCCAACCGATTCCCGTATTACCGGAGTAACCCGATGCAGGTTCCTGGAAGAGCCCGTTGTAGCAAGTCACATCCGTTCCGGCCATTGGTCGGGTTCCTGTTGGCAGGTTCCCTGGTTGGTTGCGGTGTGCTCGAAGATCGTTCCGAGCGCTATGTCCATGCCCCTGAAGGCCAGCCTGTTCAGGCGCCAGAAGGTGCGGACAATTCCCGTTTCAATCAAATCATGCCGGTGCGCAGCATCAACACGGATGATTCCCGACGGATGTACCCGTCGTCGATTCCCCGGCCGCCGGATATGACTTCCGAGATTCTTGATCAGAACTATGTGGTTGAGGAACTTGATGACCGGCTATGGTTGTTGGTGAACGAGGTGCCCGGCAGACTGTGGCCGGTGGCGAGTGCCTGGATGAACGATACCGGTCTGGGAGTGGCCCAGGACAATCCGCAGCTGGGCATTCTGCAAAGTGAGTTGGCCAATTTCAGCAAGCGCAGCCGCGAACTGTTGGGCCTGGCAAATGAACCTACTGCCAGCGAACCCCGGGTGGTGTTGCAGGCCCGCCTGGCGCCTGGTATCCGGCGCCGAACCACCGAAATTCAGGTGCGGGTTGTTGAGCTGGATGAAACCCCTGAAGGCCTGATGGCCTGGGATGCCGGAGCGCAATCAGGCAGTGCCGCACAGAGCAGGCAGCAAGCCCTGTTGACCGATCTCGGCGAGTTTATGAAGCAGCGTGAAGACAACAAGTCGTTTTCACGGGCAGCCTCCGGAATGGTCGCCCAACCGCTGGTCAGATTGTTGTCTGAAGGCGAACAGGCCGTTGCCGTAAAGGTTGAACTGGACTTTGGACGAACCTGGGCAGAGGTGAGTCGCTCTCTGGAAGACATCGATGCGCGGATTCAGGATCTGAATCGAAGCGAGCGCTGGTTCCATGTTGATTTCCGTAGCGAAGACGAGCGTACACCGGGCTGGTTCTCCTGGTTCAGCAGCAAAGATGAGCCTCGCCACACTCACACCGTCCATATTGAACGACGTGAAGATGCCCTGTTCGTCACGGCAGAGACAATGGAAAAC
>JAWOAO010000487.1:0-5953 GCA_046498485.1 Marinobacter sp.
CCATAGAGCTTCAGGGTCTGGTCGAGGAAGCTCGAGAAGGCGTCCTGCAATGTTCTTGTGGCATCATGCCGCGTGGCATCATTTCGCGCCCCCTCTCTCGAGCATCGATGCTCCGCGAGGCGACATGGAGTTGCATCAGCCTGCCACCTCATGGGGCACCGGGTCGGTCGCGTCTTTCGGTGCAACAACGGGGGATGTCGGCCACACAGAACAACGCCTCATCGCCTGGAATAAGGCCAATCAACAACACTTTGTCCAGCGCATTCTGAGCCAGAGTCTGCTCTATGCTTGCTCTGGTATCAGCCGCTCCCCTGGCCTGAGCGTCGCCGCTGGCATCCTGCAGTAGCCAGCTGAACAGCTGTGACTCCGGGTTCTGCTCCGGGTCCGCAAAAGGCGGAACGGGCCGAACAAAAAGACGATAAGACATGGCTATCCTTCCGACATTGAATAGGGTTCTTTGGTGATGCGATTTTTCTGCCCGGAATCCCGGTGAACCGTCCGGATCTCACCCTCTGCATTGCGAAAAACGGTGCTCACCATAGTGACAACACGGTTATCGTAGGTAATCCGCGATACAACTTCAAAGAAACGGGTTTGCACCGACAGCCCGGTGGTTTTCAGGCCCATGCCCGCGAACTCCGGCAGTGCCAGAAAGTCCTGAAGATTCTCGAACCGCTCCTCTTCCCTTTTGGCCACAACAGATTTGGCCTGAGTTTCCGTCATCTCGTCGTGTAACGACATGAGCACCGGTTGTGTTGCGGTATTCACATTGATACCAATGCCACTGACCGGCAGTGCAATAACGTGGGGCCTGAGCGCAACATAGATCTCTTCGGTCATGCCCTCAATCAGGCGCAATTCGGTGACCGACACAAACGGTTGATTGGCGGCACGGTAAGGTGGATCGGCCATCAGATATTGACCATCTTCGGCACCGTAGGCGCTGATTGTCTGGTCATCTGCATCAATCCAGTCAATCAGAGCCCCGACGGAAACGGCGGTAATGCCAAGCGCTCTCAACAAACGAATCAGACGATCCCTGGTCAGTGTGTCTACCTGGCCATTGGGGCTCACCAGGTTGTTGAGATTGATGCGGCCGCTCAGATCGTCAATCTGAACCTCTGCCACGCCACTGGCATCCAAAGGCAGGATGGCGGCGTACATCGCCCAGAATTCATCGGGGCTGTCGACCATCAGACCGTCTTCCCGATCCTGTTCAAAATCGCGAATCAGAATCCGGCGCGCAAATTCTTCGGCGCCCAGCGCTATGCTGTGGCCTTGTTGCTGGGCCAGATAATGGCCGGCTTTGAATACCCGGATACTTTGCTGATGGTGCATGCCGGTTGCCAGCATAACCACCAGTGCCATGGCCAGCAGAACCATAATCAGCGCGACACCCTGCTGTCTGAAGTGGCTTGTTGTTGGCGCAACCGGCTTGATCATGTCCCGTTACCCTGTTGTTCCTGGCCTTCTTCGTTCTCGGCATCCGACTCGCTGGCCGCCTCTAGCTGCTGATTCACCGCGGCCTGAGCCTGGCCAACATCAAAATCTGGCAGTGCAAAGGTTCTGACCAGTTCGCCAAAACGTTCGTGTTCAAGAGTAACCTCGATACCCCGGGGCGTCGGCAGCACCGGCCGCGCGCCCGGAGACAGCTCGGCCAGTGCCTGATCGGCAGGCCACTCGTCCTGCCAGGTGGACTGGCTGGTCAAAAACCGGATTTCAAAAGACAACACACCCTCCAGCATCAGCAGGTCACGGCTGTTATCTTCCTGCCCTTGATCAAGGGTCGGCCAGTAACGCCGCCTCAGTTCGGTGCCGGTGTATTCCCAGGCAACTCTCTGTAAACCACTACGGCGAAGGCCCAGAGGATTGCGCCAGCCCTGCCGGGTCAATACCAGAACAAAGGCGTCTTCACGGGTGCTCAGGGCTGGCTGAAAATCACCATACAGATCCCGTATCGGTCGATTGATCAGCTGAGTCAGATCCCGTTCCAGAAACAGCATGGTTCTTTGCAGATTTGCAAACGTGTCAGCCACCTCGTTCACCCGGTCCCGAGAGGTAACCACACTGTTGATTACCTGCGATATCCCCAAACCGATAACCGCGGTGATGGTCACAGCGATCAGCACTTCCATCAGCGTAAAACCGGCGTTGTGCTTAACGGAGGGGTAGTCAGTGGCAGGCACCCTCATTGCTCACCCAAAAAAGCAGACAGGGTATGAATCGGCGCCGGCTCTGTCCGGCCGCTGATATAGCGAGCGACGGTTACTTCTACGCGGCGCATGGAGGGCTCTGCCGTACCCTGCACCACGGTTGTCACTTGCCAGCGGTAAGTGCCGTAGTTCCGGTCACTGGAATCCTCGGACAGGCCCGGCAGGTCTTCCTGCAAGCGCAGCTCATTAATGCGGTTATCCGCCAGCCAACCGGCCAGGGTTTTATCGCGCACTCGCTCATAGCTGGAAATATACTGGCTACCCACCTCCGCGGCGGTGGTGGCGATCAGGCCGAACACCAACAGCGCAATCAATACTTCCAGCAGAGTAAAGCCGCGAGCGTTCTTTATCATGCCTCACCTTCACTGCCGGGCTTGCGCCATTCCAGCGGTGTTACACCGTCAGAAGCAAGAATGTGCATGCCATCGGTGTCTCGACCCAGAGTGAATTCAATCATGAAAGGCGTGGTTTCACCACTGGAGAAGAACACCACATCCGGGCGCAGTCGGTCTTCAGATGAGGTCAGGCGGGGTGCGTCGTTTTCGATGTAATCGGTGAGGACTAACCACTCCGGTAATGGCCGGGAACGGAACAGCCGTTCACCCGACATCGTCCATTGCCCGGTGTCATCCTGAAAAGCCACAAAGCGATAGCTGCCCTCGTCCAGCAGTAACCCAAGCTCGGTATTGTTGAGTACCGCCTGCTCTGAGGCGGTTTGCATCAGCAGGTACAGATCGTGAACCGTGTTTTCGAGTTCGCGCTGCTGAGAGCTCCCGGCCATGTTGAACACGGCCAGCGATGCCAGTAGCCCGACAATAATCAGGACAACCAGGATTTCAATCAGCGTAAAGCCGCGTTGGTTCGCCCTGTATGCCACGATGGCCTAGTTTCCGATCTGCCAGACGCTGAGGTCGGCCGCGTCGCCTTCGCCACCTTCCTGGCCATCCGATCCGTAAGAATACAGATCATAGGGGCCTTCGGTTCCCGGGCTTACGTACTGGTACTCGTTACCCCAGGGATCTTGCGGCACACTTTTCATGTAGCCATCCGTATTCCAGTTACGCGGCTCAGGGCTTCCGCTGGGCCGGCTTACCAGCGCCTCAAGGCCCTGTTGAGTTGACGGATAGTGGCTGTTATCCATCCGGTAGAGATCCAGTGCGCTTTCGATCTGTTTGAGCTGGGTTTCTGCCACGGTCACTCTCGCCTGATCACTCCGGCCCATGATATTTGGCCCTACGATGGCCACCAGCAAACCAAGAATGACCATAACAACCATGATTTCAATCAGGGTGAAGCCTTTGCTCCGGGCTGGGTTGAAGTTCTGTTTCATGCTCATAGTTTCACTCGACATTGGCCTGGATCTCGGGATTTAACGGATTGCCGGTGGGCGCATCAGCCCACCAGGTTACTCATATTCAGAATCGGCAACATGATGGCCATGACAATAATCAGAACCACCACGCCCATCACCAGCAACATCAGCGGCTCGAACAAGCCGACAATCGCTGCAATTTTCGACTGCAGGCTGTTCTCCTGCATTCTCGCTGTCCGCTCCAGCATGCTGTCCAGCTCACCACTGGCCTCTCCGCTGGCAATCATGTGCAGCATCATTGGAGGGAAATAGCCGGACTGATCCAGCGATCGATGTAGTGAGCCGCCTTCACTGACTTTGCGGGCAGCATTTTTCAATTCTTTGCGCAGATAGTCGTTTGATAGCACTTCGCCGGCAATCTTCATTGCTTCCACCAGCGGCACACCACTGGTGGTCAGAATGCTCAGGGTACTGGCGTATCTGGCGGTATTCACGCCACGCACCATGCCCGAGAACAGCGGCAGATGTAACAGTTGTTTATGGAATTTCATCCGGAATCCCGGTTTGGTCAGTGCAAACCGGAAACCCACCAACGCCAATACCAACAGGATAAACAGGTAGACACCGTAAGCGCCCAGAAATTCCGACACGGCCAGCATCGCCATGGTAAGGCCCGGAAGATCCTGGCCCTGGCGCACGAAAACCTCAATGATGTCTGGTACCACGTAAGTCAGCAGAAAAACCACAATCGAAATGGCGACAATACTGAGAATCAACGGATAAATTGCGGCCAGCTGAATTTTCTGACGGGCCTCCTGGCGGTTCTCTGTGTAATCCGCCAGGCGATTGAGTACCAGATCCAGGTGCCCGGCATGCTCGCCGGCAGCAACGGTGGAGCGGTACAGCCTGGGGAAGGCTCTGGGAAATTCACCAAAGCTGTCCGCCAGGTTGTAACCCTCCATCACCTTGGCGCGGATGGCGATCAGCATGCTGCGAATGCGCGGCTTGCTGGATTGCTGCGCGACAGCACTGAGCGATTGCTCTATGGGGATACCGGACTGGATAAGCGTGGCCAGTTGCCGGGTCACCAGGGCCAGATCAGCTGCGCTGAGGGAGCCCCGGTTACTGAACGGGCTGGTCTGGGCCTGTTTTTCGACGGCGGCCTCAACCGTCAGCGGGGTCAGGCCTTTTTCCCGTAATTGCTGACGCACAGCACGGGGTGCATCCGCTTCCAGGACGCCTTGCTTCTGCTTTCCCCTTGGGTCCAGCGCTTTATAGACATAGGCTGGCATGGATTACCGACTCCGGTGGGTGACGCGCAGAACTTCTTCTACTGTGGTGGTGCCTTCCAGGATTTTCTTGACCCCGTCCGCATGGATACTCGGGCTGCGTTGCCGCGCCGTTTTTTCAAGATCCAGCTCACCCGCACGCTTGTGAATCAGGGTGCTGAGCTCTTCGGTAATCTCCACCGTTTCATAAATACCGATTCGGCCGCGATAACCAAGATTGTTACAGTGCTCACATCCTTTTGCCCGGTAAATAGTCGGCGGATTTTCTGCGCTTTGCTGCAAAAACTCGCAGTGTTCTTCGGTGGGCACGTAAGGTTCACGACAATGGCTACACAACACCCGCACCAGACGCTGAGCCACGATGCCCACCAGACTTGACGATATCAGGAATGGCTCGATACCCATGTCCATCAACCGGGTAATCGCACCTACCGCGGTGTTGGTGTGCAGGGTTGAAAGCACCAGGTGGCCGGTCAAACTGGCCTGAACGGCGATTTCGGCGGTTTCCAGATCCCGGATTTCACCAATCATCACCACGTCTGGATCCTGCCGCAAAATCGCTCGCAGGCCCCGGGCAAACGTCATATCCACTTTGGTGTTGACCTGAGTCTGACCGATACCGGGCAGGTTGTATTCAATGGGGTCTTCGACCGTCAGGATGTTACGGGTGCGGTCGTTGATTTCCTGCAGGGAGGCATACAGCGTAGTCGACTTACCAGAGCCGGTCGGGCCGGTCACCAGTAGAATGCCATAGGGGCGGTAAATCAGTTTGCGCAGGGTTTTCAGGTCGTCGCCGGCCATGCCGAGGGATTCCAGCCGGATGGTGCCGGCCTGTTTGTCGAGCAGACGCAACACCACCCGCTCGCCACTGGACGATGGCATGGTGGACACCCGGATATCGACTTCCCGTCCTGCTACCCGCAGGGCAATGCGGCCATCTTGCGGCACCCGCTTTTCGGCAATATCCAGCTTGGCCATCACCTTGATACGGGACACCAGCAAAGGTGCCAGCGCCCGTTTGGGCTGAACCACTTCGCGCAGCACGCCATCAATGCGAAAACGCACCACCAGCTGCTTCTCATAGGTTTCAATGTGCACGTCGGAGGCGCTGGTTTTGACCGCTTCGGTCAGGATGGCGT
>JAWOAO010000062.1:0-4989 GCA_046498485.1 Marinobacter sp.
AGCGCAGGTTGTCAGCGTCGGTCCAGGTGCGCACGGTACCCAGGGTCTCCTCACCCTCCTCGTCCAGGCGCGGCGCATTGGCAATGAAGACCATTTCCCGATGGTAGTCGATCTGCACCATCTGGGCGACGTCTTCCCGGGAGAAATGCTTCCGGTACTGGAAAAACCGGTAACGGATGGATTCCGGTGACTGATGCTCGTGGAAGGCCCGGTGCGCCGGCTCGTCTTCCGCCAGCACCGGCCGGATAATCACTCGCCGGCCAGATCTTGGCAGCACAATCCATTCTTCCAGCTCCCTCGGATAGGGCTGGATAATGGGCAGTCCCGGCCTGTCGTCGAGATTAATGGCAATATTAACCGCCACCGCGCCCTGCTCATTGAACAGCAGCGGTGAAATTTCCAGGCCACGAATTTCCGGAATATCGATCACAATCTGGGACAGGGTCACCAGGGTTTCAGACACCGCCCGGATGTCTTCTTCGGGCTTCAGGCTGTGCTCTTTCAATAGCTTGTACATGTAGGTACGGCGCAACAACTCCCGGGCCAGCACCATGTTCAACGGTGGCAGGGCAATCTGCCGATCGGTCATGATATTGATCTGGGCGCCCGCCGCTCCGCACACCACCAATGGGCCGAACACTTCGTCCCGGGTGATGCCAACGCTGAACTCAATGCCACCCACATGCTGGTAGGAGCGCTGTACCGCGAAGCCCAGAAAGCCGCTTTGGGGGAAATGCTCCCGATACTCTTCCATTAAATACCGGCAGGTGTCGATGATGGCCTGTTCGCTGTTGAGTTTTTTCACGATCCCTTTGTAGCGGCGTTGGGTCGGGCTCAGATCCAGAAATGGGTAGCAGCCCTGCTCGTGAACAACGGCGATATCAATGGGCCGGCGCTCCACCGCGAACACTTCAAGCACTTCTTCCAGATCGTCGCAGTACACCGTGTCTATGGTATTGATGCCGTAGTCACAGATCACCCGGCGAGCTTCACGGTTAGACAAATGCCGGCGACCATCTTTGAGCGCTCTGGCAACCAGTTTCCGGGTATTGGCCCGGTCGGCAAAGTGGTCGGTGAACGATTCCGGGGTTTCGGTCAGCAGGCGTTGCACGCGCTGGTGCCTGACATGCTGCATAAAGGCCATGACCGCCTTTTCCGGATTGAAGAACGACGGCAGCCCGGCCCGATAGAACTCCTCCCGGGAGTCCATCACCGTGCTCTGTCCCAACCAGCAGGTAAAGATATTCAGGCGCGTGCCCTTGGACGCCTGCACCACGGCATCCGCAATCTGCAGGCTGTCCTGAACCAGAGTGGGCGCATACATCACCAGCACGTTCGCCACATTCGGATCTTTGGCGAGAATCTTGATGGCCTTGGCATAGAGTTCCGGGCTGGCATCGTAGTTAAGGTCGATGGGGTTTTTACGCGTCCAGTAGGGCGGCAGCAGCTCGGCCAGGTTGTCAATCGACGTTTTAGACAGCTCTGCCAACTCGCCGCCGAGATCCGCCAGCCGGTCTACCGCCAGCACACCCGGCCCGACACCGTTGGCCATGATGGCCAGCGATTCCCGCCGCAACGGCCGCATCCGAGTGAGGGTTTCCAGCGCATCAAACATCTGACCCAACCCGTCTACACGCAGCACACCGGCGCGCTGCAGCATGGCGTCGTAGATCGGATCACTGCGCTTGATACCGGCGGGAAGTTCATGGGCGAACCACTCCGACTCCGGCACCCGCCCGGATTTAACGGCAATGACCGGCTTGGTGCGGGACGCGACCCGAACCGCCGACATAAACCGGCGCGGATTGGGAATGTTCTCGATGTGCAGAAGGATGGCGCGAGTCTGGGTATCCTGAGCCAGATAATCGATCAGATCGTCGTGATCGATGTCCATGCCATCGCCCAGGGTCAGGAAATAGGAGAAGCCGACACCCCGGGCAAAGGCCCAGTCAATGACCGAGCTGGCAATGGTGCCGGACTGACCGACAAACGCCACCCGGCCCGGGATAGCCCCCATATGGGCATAGGTAGCGTTCAGGTGTCGGGCCGGAACCATCAAACCGATGGTGTTGGGGCCGAGTACACGGATGCCGGTTTCACGGGCGGCATCCCGCACCGAATACATCAGTGGCTGACCGGTCTTGCTGTGGGTACGGGACATACCCCCGGTCATCACGATGGCCGTGCGCACGCCACATTCGCCCAATTTACGAATCATTTTGGGCACGGTATCTGGCGGCGTACAGATAATGGCCAGATCCGGGCTGAAATCCAGCCTGGACACTCTCTTTACGCAGGCAACGCCATGCACGTTGTCGTAATCGGTCTGGTTGACCACCACCAGCCGGCCAGGATAACCACCACCCAGCAGGTTTCGCAGTACCATACCACCCAGATTGTCGGACCGTTCGGAAGCACCAACCACAACGATCGATTCAGGATTGAACAGACTTTCCAGATAACGGGTACTCAAGTTGATTCTCCCTGATGGTGGGTTGGTGCAATTCTGACAAGAATCTCAATAAAACAGGTTACTTATCAATATACACCTTATCTTAGAACGGTATTTTCTGATGTAAATCGCCAATCATAGCCATTAGACTAAAGAAAGACGACAGGCCTCGGTTATCCCTGATAACATAACTAAAATAATAAGCATATTCAGGTTCCGGCAAGACATATGACCACGGCATTTTTCTCCCACGATGACTGCATGAAACACAACATGGGCCCGGAACATCCGGAACGCCCTGAGCGTATTTCAACGATCCTGGCGTATCTGGCAGATACCCACCTGGCGCAAGACCTGGACTGGGTAAGGCCCGAAGAAGTCACCCGTGATCAGCTCCTCATGGTGCACCCGGAAACTTATCTGCACCAGCTGGATCTCATGCAGCCTACCCGTGGCCGGGTCTTCACCGATCCAGACACCGCCATGATGCCAGACACCCTGCGGGCAGCACGCCTGGCCGCAGGCGGCAACATTCAGGCAGTGGACATGGTAATGAGCAGTCAGGTGACCAACGCCTTTGTCTGCGCCCGGCCACCGGGGCACCACGCTGAACGCGCCAAATCCATGGGCTTCTGCTTTTACAACAATGTTGCCCTGGCCGCCATGCGAGCCCTCACCTTCCACCATCTGGAACGAGTCGCCATCATCGATTTTGATGTGCACCAGGGCAATGGCACCGTGGATATTGTCAGCGGTGATGAGCGCATTCTCATGTGCTCAAGCTTCCAGCACCCGCTCTACCCGCATTCTCATGTGCACCGGCAGGCGGACAACATCGTTAATGCGGCTATTGAGTCTAACTGCTCAGCGCTGGATTACCGGAAAATTGTCGAGGCCGCGTGGCTGAAAAGACTGCAGGATTTCCGGCCGCAACTGGTGCTGATCTCGGCCGGTTTTGATGGCCACCGACTGGATCCGATGGCCGAACTGAATCTGGAAGTGGACGACTATCGCTGGCTGACCGAGATACTGATCAGCGTAGCACACGATCATGCCAACGACCGGATTATCTCTACTCTGGAAGGCGGCTATCACCTGAAGGCACTGGCAGAGAGTGTGACTGCGCACCTCGATCTGCTGAGCACCGTTTACTAGCAGCACACTCAGCCTGCCAAGCCGGTGCCCGGGGCGCTGGCCTGCTGCAGATCCGGCCGTTCACCCTGCCGCTGCAAGCGGATTGTCGTGCGTCGGTTGTCAGCGTGGCGACGGGACACCGGAAACTGGTCACCTTGAGCCCGGACGATCAGAAGCTCTTCGCTCATCCCCTGTGACCTCAGATAGTCTGCCACCACATTGGCCCGCTCCTCAGATAACGCCCGGTTATCGATACGACTGCCGACACTGTCAGAATGACCGTCGACAAATACCCGTTCTACCGTCGAATCCGCCCTCACATAGGTCACGATGTTATCCAGCAATTGCCGGTCTGCATCGGAGAGGCCTGTACTTCCGCTGACAAACGGCACGCGCGACCGGCGAATCTGATCGTAATTGACTGGCAACAATCCAGTAACACATTGCCGATAGCCCGAGTAAGGGCCGGAAAAATTCACATTGGAGAGATGCACACGGATCGGGCGATCATCGTACCAGGCGGCACGGGTCACCGTCGGCCGCATACCCTGCAGCAAGCCTTGAGCCACCAGCGTGGCTTCGCGGTCGCCCAGAGTCACCGCCCGCGGGCGATCTGACACAGTCACGGCACCGATTGGCCGGGGCGCCACGCCAGGCCGCCAGGACGGCGCTTCCACCACCAGCTGGCCCCGACCAGGGCGCATCACCGGTACTTCAGACTCCAGAAAAAAGCTCAACTTTTCACCCGCCCGATGGCTGAACACCGCACGGCCATAGCCTGGAACATCATGGACCAGTGAACACTCGAACACCGACTCCGACAGGTACCACTGACTGTTCTCGACGCCGGCCCCGTAACTGGCAGCCAGCAGCGGCACCGCGAAGCCGGCGGACAACACCGCTCCTGCCAGGCCTGCTAGCCTGTAAAAACTGAACTGGCGAACCGACATAGTCATGACACCCTTAAAACGAACATTCGCACTATCATGGGTGGTTAACGACCGGCCAAAGCATTACTTGAGGGCCAAACCTTGCGGAATACCGGAAACATTCAAGCGGCCTTCTGCTATAATCCGCAAAATTTTTTGCTGCGGTGCGAATGCTGCCATGACCAGAAAACTGACCATTACCCGCCCTGATGACTGGCACCTGCACGTGCGCGACGGTGCGGTACTGAACAGCGTGGTACCGGCCACGGCCGCGTGCTTTGGCCGGGCCATTATCATGCCTAACCTGGCACCACCCGTTACCGACACAGCAGCAGCCATGGCCTACCGGGACAGGATCAGGGCCGCCGCCGGTGAAACCAGCTTTGAGCCGTTGATGACCCTGTACCTGACCGAGAGCACCACGCCCGACAGCATCCGCGAGGCCAAAGCCGCCGGTGTGGTGGCGGCAAAACT
>JAWOAO010000073.1:0-4510 GCA_046498485.1 Marinobacter sp.
CAATTGAATGCCAGTGAGGCCAATCTGAAAGTGGCCAAATCCGGGCATTTGCCAACGCTGGACCTCACGGCTTCCTATAGCGAGACCAATGTTCATGGCAATGAACGCGCGGAACTGGGCCAGAGACAGCAGTTTGAAGGTTCTCAAGGCGTGATTGGCCTGCAACTGAACGTGCCTCTGTACATGGGCGGCGGCACCCAGGCCGGCGTGCGCCAGCAACGCTCTCTGGTGACGGCCGCTGAACAAGATCTGAACACAACGCGCCGCGATGTGCGGGTTGAGACCCGCAGCCTGTACCTGACCGTGAACAACAACGTGGAAACCGCCTCGGCCCTGGAGCAGACCATCATATCCCGCCGCAGCGCGCTGGACGCCACTCGCGCCGGTTATGATGTGGGTAC
The DNA here is from genome assembly GCA_046498485.1 of Marinobacter sp. Taxonomy (GTDB): domain Bacteria; phylum Pseudomonadota; class Gammaproteobacteria; order Pseudomonadales; family Oleiphilaceae; genus Marinobacter. Next base: position 402 of record JAWOAO010000073.1, read on the forward strand.
CCGGAACATCGTGGAAGTGCTGGATGCGGAGCGAGCCTACTACGTCGCACTGCGGGATTACGCCAACGCCCGCTACGACTACGTCATCAATACCCTGCAACTGAAGCAGGCGGCCGGCACCCTGAGCCCGCAAGATCTGATCGATCTGAATAACTGGCTCAGCGCCAATGCCCGGGGTATTGAGGCCCTGGCAGAGCAAGAGCGCACTCTGGACTACCCGGTGCAATAAGCCGGGCACGAATCAGACGATACCGGGTGCCATCTGGCACCCGGCATTACAACCTTTCGATAATCCCGTCCACCACCCGGTCCAGTGCGCCGCGATTCTTGTTGACTACCGCCAACGCTCGCTCGCCAAAGGCCTTGCATTCGTCCGGATCAGCAAACAACCGACTCACCTCCCGCTCCAGACCCTCAGCGCCGTTAACCAGGTGCACCCCGTCATCCGCCAGCAGGCGCTCGAAGATGGCCTCAAAATTGAACACATACGGGCCGGAGAACACCGGAATACCCCAGGCCGCCGGTTCCAGCGGATTGTGCCCGCCGCGCTCGATCAGTGATCCGCCGACGAAAGCCAGATCACTGGCGCCGTACAACATCATCAATTCGCCCATGGTATCGGCCAGATAGACCTGCACCGCGGCAGAGCCCTGCCCTTGCGACCGACGAGCCACCAAAAAGCCCTGTTGCTCGGCCATGGCGGCAACCGCATCAAAGCGGTCGGGGTGCCGTGGCACCACGATCAAAAGCGCCCGGGGGTGGTGCCTTAGAATGCCCTGATGCGCCACCAGCAACTGCTCGTCCTCACCGGCATGGGTGCTACCCGCTATCCAGACCGGCCGTGGCCCGAGCGCCTGGCGAAACGTTTCGGAGGCAGCCCGCACATCGTCCGGGATATCGACATCAAACTTCACACTGCCGGTTACCTCTACACGACTGGGCGCTACACCAATGCGTCGGAACCGCTCAGCATCGCGCTCGGCCTGGGCGGCCACCCAACTGATACTCTTCATGATCGGGGCCACCAAGCCTCGCACACGTTCATAGCCGCACGCTGAGCGTTCCGACAGCCGGGCGTTGATTAGAAACACCGGCACGCGCCTGCGACGACACTGGCGGATCATATTGGGCCAGATTTCGGTTTCCAGAATGACCAGGATGCGGGGGTTGATGCGGTCGAGAAAGCGGCGAATACCCCCGGGTGTATCGTATGGGGCGTAGGCATAGGTTATTCTGTCACCAAACATCTTCCGGGCCTGGGCCAGGCCAGTGTCGGTCATCGCGGTCATCAGAATGGTGGCACCCAGATTACGGGCCAGCAGCCGACGCACCATCGGGGCCGCGGCGATGGTTTCGCCCACGGAGACCGCATGCACCCAGATCACCGGGCCGGACATTTCCGGAACCAGGCCGAGGCGATGCTGCCAGTCTTGTCGCAGCGCCGGTGCTTTGCGGCCCTGCCACCACAGCCGGATCATAATAAACGGCAAGGCCAGGCGAATGAGCAGGGAATAGATAAACTGGAACACGCAGGACTCCCGGCAAAACAGTGCGTTATCATAGTGCGAAATTTGTCGAGGGCTGCATCTTGCCCCCGGGTTATAGGTTTGTCGATGCAGGATTCACCATTTTGAACAAGAAGTACCGCAAACTGCCAAGAAACACCGACTTCTCAGCTTACCGCCATCCCCGCTGGTGGCCAACCTGGATTGGCCTTGCTCTGATGTGGCTGCTGGCCCAGTTACCCATCCGCGTTCAGTGGTGGCTGGGCAAGATGATCGGACTGCTGGCCTGGAAACTGGCCAAAAGCCGGCGGCACATTACCGAGGTCAACATCCGCCTGTGCTTTCCAGAGCTGAACCAACACCAGCAGGCGGCCCTGGTACGTAACACCTTTATCGCCAATGGCATCGGGGTTATGGAGATCGGCATCGCCTGGTTCCGGGATCCGGCCAAACTGAAAAGCATCACCCGGGTCCACGGCCTCGAGCATTACCATAAAGCGCTGGAAGCCGGCCAGGGCGTTTTATTACTCGGTGGCCACTACAGCACGCTCGACCTCGGCGGCGCCCTGGCAACCGAGTATGTCGACTCCGATGTGATGCAGCGGGATCATAACAACCCGCTGATGAACGCGATGATGACCCGGGCCCGCAGCCGGCGAGACGGTAACGTACTGAGCTCAAAAGACCTGCGCGGCTTGCTCCGGAGCCTGAAACAGAACCGCATGGTCTGGTACGCCACCGACCAGGATTACGGCCGTAAAGACATCGTGTTTGCACCGTTTTTCGGGATCCCGACGGGCACCATCACCGCCACCTCCCGCATTGCCGAACGCAGCGGCTGCAAAGTGTTGCCGTTCAGCCACTTCCGGCGCGACGACAAACCCGGCTACGACATCTATTTTCACCCGGCCCTGGACAACTTTCCGAGCGGTGACGACCTGCAGGATGCCACCCGCACCAACGCCACCATCGAGCAGGAAATCCGCAAGGCACCAGACCAGTACCTGTGGATGCACCGCCGCTTCAAAACCCGGCCGAATCCAGATGATCCGGGGTTTTACCGGCGCAAGAAATAACACAAGGATTAAAGTGTGGGCACAGACGCGCAAGCACCCGTTATCTGGCTGATCACCGACAACAAGCCAGGCCACAAAAACCAGCTCAAGGGCCTGAGCAACCGCTTGCGCGTGCTTACCGGGGCCAGTCAGTACTGGCTTGATGCTGCTGACTACCCGGTCCCGATGTGGCGGGCACTGCTGGGCATAGCCCCGGCCATCGACGCCACTCTGCCCCGGCCGAACCTGATTATCGCCGCCGGTACCGGCAGCCATCGCCTGCTATTGGCGCTCAGACGCCACCGTAACGCCAAAACGCTGGTCCTGATGAAGCCAGCCTTCCCGCTTGGCTGGGTCGATGGCGCCATCATTCCCGCCCATGACGGTGTAAAACCCGGCCGCAGCGTTCTGCTGACCGAGGGCGTGATCAACGCCGTTACTCCCCTGGCAAGACTGACCAGCAAACCGGAAGCCCTGATTCTGGTGGGCGGCCCGTCCGAGCACTTCGACTGGGACGAAGACGCCATCCTGTCGCAAATCCATGACCTGATCGCTCGTTATCCCCAGTGGCGCTGGACCATCAGCGACTCCCGGCGTACGCCAGCCACAACCTCGGAGCGGCTGGCGCAGCTGCAGGGCCTGAAAATCTCGGTAGTGCAGCACAATCAGACTCACGAAGACTGGCTCAGCCACCAGCTGGCTGCCTCCCGGGCTGCCTGGGTGACACCGGACAGTATGTCCATGGTGTGTGAAGCCGCCACCTCCGGCGTGCCCACCGGCTTACTGGATTTACCCGCCCGGGCCGGCAGCCGCGTGGCCAAGGGCGTTCAGCGCCTGGCCGAGCGCGGCCTGATTGGCCACTGGAGCGATCATGCCGCAGTCATGGCGGAACAAAGTGACCGGCACCAACGGCTGTGGGAAGCGGACCGTGCCGCCCGCTGGATTGCCGGGCGTTGGCTCGGGAAATTTACCAAACGCACCAAGGAGCCCCACCGTTGAGAATCCTTCAGGCATTGCCCGCGCTTTACAGTGGCGGTGTGGAACGAGGCACCGTGGAATTTGCCGCCGAGCTGGTCAAGCGCGGCCACCAATCCTTTGTTGTCTCCAGCGGTGGCCCCATGGCCGAGCAGGTTCGAGGCCAGGGCTCGACCCATATTCACATGCCCATCCACCGCAAAACACCGGCCTCTTTCGGGCAGATCCTGCCCATGCGCAAACTGTTGCAGGAGCTCAAACCCGACATCGTTCATGTGCGCTCGCGTATGCCGGCGTGGATTGTCCACCTGGCCCTGAAAACCCTGCCGGCAGAACAGCAACCGGCCGTCGTTTCCACTTTTCACGGCATGTACTCGGTGAATCCCTACAGCGCCATCATGGCCAAAGCCGACCATGTGATCGCCGTGTCCAATTGCGTGCGGGACTATGTGCAGGAAAACTTTCAGGTGCCGGATACCAAAATGACGGTCATCCAGCGCGGCGTAAATATTGAGGCCTTCCGACACCGGGTGATCAATGACCAGTGGCTGGACATAATGCTGGCCCGCTTTCC
>JAWOAO010000137.1:0-13902 GCA_046498485.1 Marinobacter sp.
CTGGGATATTTTCATGATCTCCCGGACTTTCTCCGGCAGCATGCCCATGGTCTCGGCCAGTTCTTCTATCTCCGGCTCCCGTCCCAGCTCCTGAACCATCTGCCGCTGAATGCGGATCAGCTTGTTGATGGTCTCCACCATGCGGACCGGAATGCGGATGGTCCGTGCCTGGTCCGCAATGGCGCGTGTGATGGCCTGACGGATCCACCAGGTGGCGTAGGTGGAGAACTTGTAGCCACGACGGTACTCAAACTTGTCCACGGCTTTCATCAGGCCGATGTTGCCTTCCTGGATCAGATCCAGGAATTGCAGGCCGCGGTTGGTGTATTTCTTGGCGATGGAAATAACCAGCCGCAGGTTGGCTTCGACCATTTCTTTCTTGGCACGGCGGGCCTTGGCTTCGCCGATGGAGACGCGACGGTTGATCTCCTTGATATCCACCACGTCCAGATCGACTTCGGTCTGAACGTTATTGATGCGCTTCTGCAGGCGAAGGATTTCGTCCAGACGCTCGCCAATGGCCGCGCCGTACGCCTTTTTGCTCTTGGCGATCTGCGGAGCCCAGTCCAGATTCACTTCGTTGCCCGGGAATGCCTTGATGAAATCTTTGCGCGGCATTTTGCAGTCGCGAATGCAGATCTGCATGATGGCCCGTTCGTTTTCACGTATCAGGTCGTTGGTAGACCGAACCACTCTGACCAGTTCATCAAAAGCCTTGTTGCCCAGCTTGAACGGCGCAAACACCTTGCCCAGTTCGTTCAGGGCTTCCTGGGTTTTCTTGTGGCTGCGACCGTACTTGGCCAGAGCCGTGTTGGCGGCGTCCAGCTTTTCTTTCAGCAGTTCGAAGCGCAGGCGAGTCTCTTCGGGATCCGGGCCGCTCTCTTTTTCTTCTTCGTCGGTGTCGTCGTCATCGACATCGTTGCTGTCGTTGTCATCAGCGGAGGTATCTTCGCTGGTGACTTCACCCATGAACGGCTCGGCGTCGTCCGGATCGAGGAAGCCGGTGACGATGTCGCTGATGCGGCCTTCGTTTTCGATAATGCGCTCGTAAGCCTGAACAACGGTGCCTGCCGTGCCGGGGAAGTGGGCAACCGCCGCCATAACATCACGGATACCTTCTTCAATCCGTTTGGCGATGACGATTTCACCTTCACGAGTCAGCAGCTCCACGGTGCCCATTTCGCGCATGTACATGCGGACGGGATCAGTGGTGCGGCCAGCGTCGGATTCAACGGCGGCGAGGGCAGCAGCGGCTTCAGCGGCGGCCGCCTCATCCGCGGTGGAATCACCTTCGGTCATCAGCAGCGTATCGGCGTCCGGCGTTTCTTCGCACACCTGGATGCCCATGTCGTTGATCATCCGGATAATGTCTTCAACCTGATCCGGATCTGCGATATCTTCTGGCAGGTGGTCATTGACCTCGGCGTAAGTCAGGTAACCTTGTTCCTTGCCTCGTGCGATGAGGTCTTTCAAACGTGATTTCTGCGAATTGCCTGACATAGACACCCTTGAACTCGCTTTTAAAGAGGAAAAAAAGTTAAACAGCCATTATAGCTGTCACCTATCTGGTCTGCCACCGATGGTTAGATGGTGATCAATGGCAATAGTTTCAAGTGCTCAGTCCTCAGCTTTCGGGTTTAACGTGCCCGCACTGAGGGTTCTCAGCTCGTCCCGTTGTTCCGGGGTGAGCGTTGCCAGGTTCCGGAGCAGGGTTGCCAGTCGTTGCTGGCGCGCGGCTTCTTCATTCGGGCTTAATAGCTCTCTGGCGGCTGCCAGTGTGCTGTCCCGTGCCGGTATGTGCTCCAGTCCGTCAAACAGGTTGTAAAACCTGTCTCGGGCCTGTTTGTTTGTTGCCAGCCCCGCCACTAATGCCTTGCGGGTCCGGATGTCCTGTTCCAGTAGCCAGCCGGCAAAACGCCCGGCTCGCTCCAGTTGTCGTGTGCTGTCGGCCAGAGCTTTGACTTCGGTGGCCAGCTCTGGCGTCTCCAGCAAAGCCAGGCACAGCGTGCTGTCTTTGCTCAGCTTGACGTCAATGCGTTCTTCCGTGGGCCGGTTCTGGCGTTCACCACGCCAGCCGCGGGCTTTATAGTTCTGCTTGCCCTGCGGGCGCTGCTGCCACTGATTACGGCCGCCGCACAGGCGCAGCATTTCATGCCACATGGCATCCCGCAGTGTGCTGCGGGGCATTTTGTTCAGCAGTGGCTCGGCTCGGGCTCTCAGCTCGCCCCGATGCTCCGGTTGCTGCAGGTCCAGGCCTTCACTCTGGCGGTCAAACAAATAGCGCGAGAGTGGTGTGGCGCCCTCAATACGTTTCTGGAAGGCATCGGCACCTTCCTTGCGGACCAGCGTGTCCGGATCCTCGCCCTGTGGCAGGATCATGAACTGTAAGTGCAGGCCGTCTGCCATCAGCTCCAGTGCGTTCTCCATGGCGCGGTCAGCGGCCCGGAAACCGGCCTGGTCGCCGTCAAAGCAAAATACAATGTGCCGCACCTGCCTCAGCAGTGCGGTCAGGCTGTCCTGATTAGTGGCTGTGCCCGACGCTGCAACAGCGTAGTGTATGCCGTGCTGGGCCAGCGCGATCACATCCATGTAGCCTTCAACGACCAGCAGCTTGTCGAGCTGGCGGATGGCTTGCCGGGCTTCGTGCAGGCCGTAAATCTCGCGGCTTTTGTGGAATACGTCCGATTCCGGCGAGTTGATGTACTTGGCCTTGTCGTCTCCCAGCGTGCGCCCACCGAAGGCCACGGTTTTGCCGCGGGTGTTCCGTATCGGGAACATGACCCGGTTGCGGAACAGATCCCTGGGCCGCCCGTATTTGTCAGAAACCGTTTTGGTTTCCAGCAGCGGCGCTTTGAGATCTTTCGGTGCTGCGTCATACAAGGCTGTGCCGGTGCCCGGTGCGAAGCCAACCTGGTACTGCTCGATAATCGCGTCGTCCAGGCCGCGCTGCTTCAGGTAATCCCGGGCATAGGCGCCTTGCTGGCTGGCCAGTGCTGAGTGGTAGAACCTGCCGGCAAAGTCCAGGGCATCGGTCAGCGTCCGCGCTTGTTGCATTTCCTGCTTGGCGGCCTGATCGTAAGGCACTTCCATGCCGGCGCGTTTGGCCAGGTCTTCGACCGCTTCGGTAAAGCCCAGGCCTTCGAACTCACGGATAAAGCTGATCGCATCGCCATGGGCGCCGCAGCCAAAACAGTGATAAAAGCCTTTGTCTGGCCGAACGTTGAACGAGGGCGTTTTCTCGTCATGAAACGGGCAGCAGGCTTTGAAGTTGGCTCCGGCCTTCTTGAGAGTAATGCGGGAGCCGATCAGTTCCCCTAGATCAATGCGATCCAGCAGGTCTTCAACAAATCGTTGAGGGATCAGTCCGCTCATGGTGGCTCCACTTCATCCGAGATGCCGGATACAAACGTTCACCATAGCCAAAAATGCCGCCGAAGCCAGGCCTCGGCGGCATTTTCAGTTTGCCGGATGAGGCGAAACGCCGTTCCGGCAATCAGTCTTGCAGTCGATGCGACCTGAACTCAGTACAGACGCTCGAACTTGCGCTGTTCACGCTGGAGCTTCTTGAGGTGGCGCTTGACGGCAGCGGCTGCTTTGCGTTTACGTACCGCGGTCGGCTTTTCGTAGTGCTCACGACGACGTACTTCTGACAGTACGCCGGCTTTTTCGCAAGAACGCTTGAAGCGGCGGAGTGCTACGTCAAACGGCTCGTTTTCTTTCAATTTAACAGCTGGCATTCGAAAGTCACCTACCTGATAGATTCGGTTTCAATTTGTTCCGCAGAGCAAAAAAGCCTCTTGCGGCTCGATCCCTGGTCAGATTGGCTAAAACTCGACCAGTGCATAATTTAGGGCGGCAATGATAGCCCCTGGCCAGGCTCAGGTCAATGACTGTTCAACGAATCCGCCAGAGCCTTTCGGGTTTCTGCTAACATATCAGCAGTTATTAACGACCCTTTTCGGACGCGACCCTGATTATGCTGATTCTTGGTATCGAAACTTCCTGTGATGAAACCGGCGTTGCCCTGTTTGACGATGAGCAAGGCCTGTTAGCGCACGCGCTGTTCAGTCAAATCGACATGCATGCCGATTATGGAGGTGTGGTGCCTGAGCTGGCGTCCCGTGACCATGTTCGCAAATTGCTGCCATTGTGTGACCAGGTCTTGGTCAGCGCCGGCAAAATCCGGGCAGATCTTGAGGGTGTTGCCTACACGGCCGGTCCCGGCTTGATCGGTGCGCTGATGGTTGGTGGCTCAGTCGCCCATGCGCTCGGGTTTGCCCTGAATATCCCTGTGCTGGGGGTGCATCACATGGAAGGACACTTGCTGGCACCGATGCTGGAAGACAATCCGCCGCAATTTCCCTTTGTGGCGCTGCTGGTTTCAGGGGGTCATACCCAGCTGGTCAAAGTGGACGGTATCGGCGCATACCAGATGCTCGGTGAATCCCTGGATGATGCCGCCGGCGAAGCGTTTGACAAGACCGCCAAGATGCTCGGCCTGGACTACCCCGGTGGCCCCCGGGTTGCGGCACTGGCAGAAAAGGGTCGGCAGGGACAATACCGGTTCCCACGCCCGATGACCGATCGCCCGGGGCTGGATTTCAGTTTCAGCGGGCTGAAAACCTTCACGTTGAATACCGTGAATGCGGCCAGGGCTGCCGGCACGCTGGATGATCAGGTCAGGGCGGATATCGCACTGGCGTTTGAAACCGCAGTCGTGGAGACTCTGACCATCAAATGCCGGCGGGCGCTGGAGCAGACCGGCTGCAAACGGCTGGTGATTGCCGGCGGAGTGAGTGCCAACAAGCGATTGCGGGCCGGGCTGGAGAAAATGGCCGCGAAAACCGCGGGCACCGTGTTCTATGCCCGCCCCGAGTTTTGTACGGATAACGGGGCGATGATTGCCTATGCCGGTACCCAGCGCCTGAAAGCAGGACAGCGGGACGGTGAGCGGATTGTGGCCGTACCACGGTGGCCAATGAATACTCTGCCGCCGATGCACCAACCCAGAACGAACGGACTGCTGGATTGATCCCTGCTACAGGCCGGTTTCGCGCCCTTGTGCCAGCCGGATCAGGTTGTTGCGATGGCGCACCACAATCAACAGTGTCAGCAGTCCGAACAGGGGCAGGGTTTCTGGTTCAATCAAGGCACTGATGATCGGGCCGCTGATGATGGCGACCAGTGAGGCGACGGCTGAAATCCGCCAACGCCACATGATCACCAACCATAATGCCGCCATGATAACGGTGGTTGCCGGTGCCAGTGCCAGCCCGGCGCCCAACGCCGTTGCCACGCCCTTGCCCCCTTTGAACCGATAGAACACCGGGATCATGTGGCCGGTAACAGCACACAGGGCAACCATGGCCTGCACCAGAATCGACAGGCCGGCAACATGCGCCAACCATACCGGAAGCCAGCCCTTGAAGGCATCTAATGCCAGTGTCACCAGTGCCGGTCGCCAGCCACCGGCCCGGTACACATTGGTGGCCCCGGGGTTGCCAGAGCCCAGGGCTCTGGGGTCTGGCAGCTGCCACAGACGGCACACCGGCAAAGCGAACAGCACGGAGCCGGCCAGATAGGCGCTGAAGCATAGCAGTACAATCAGTAGCGGATTGCTGGTCAGTTCCATGGTTACATCACGGGCGCGCAGACGGCACCGGGTGTTCTATGAGAAAATGCCCGTCCTGTGATTCAACAAGCAGGTGAATGGTCACAGTATCGCTTGCCTGCACATTATTCAATCAGCCTTGAGTGCAACACACTGGGAGTCCGGTTTGGCAGAGCGTAGTGTAGACACGGTGCTCATTGAGGGCCTGGCGGTGGAAACCGTTGTGGGTGTTTATGATTGGGAACGGGAGATTACTCAGCAATTGCTGGTGGACCTGGAAATGGCCTGGGATAACCGGGTGCCGGGTGCCAGTGACGATGTCGCCGATGCCCTGGATTACGCGGCGGTGAGCGAGCGGGTAACTCAGTGCTTGCAAGCGCTCAAGCCCCAGCTGCTGGAGCGGGCGGCGGAGGCGGTTGCCGCGATGTTGCAATCCGAGTTTGGCGTGCGCTGGCTGCGGCTGGCTCTGCATAAGCCGGGTGCTGTGCCTGCGGCGCGCTCGGTGGGCGTAAGGATCGAACGTGGGGTACGGGCATGAGCCGGGTCTATATCAGTATTGGCAGTAATATCGAGCGCTATCGGCATGTGACCGCGGCGCTGGATGCGCTGAGCGCCTGGTTTGGCGAGCTGGTGATTTCACCGGTCTATGAGAGCGAATCTGTGGGCTTTGCAGGCTCCGACTTTCTCAATCTGGTGGTGAGCATCGAGACCGGGCTGACGGTGGGTGAGTTGTCGCGTCGGTTCAAACAGCTGGAAGCAGACAACGGCAGAACGAGATCGGAACCAAAGTTCAGCCCCCGGACGCTGGATCTGGATATCCTGACCTATGACGACACCGCTGGCACCATGGACGGCGTCGAGCTCCCGCGCGCAGAAATCCTGAACAATGCGTTTGTCTTGAGGCCGCTGGCCGACATCGCCGGCGATGAGCTGCACCCGGTGTGCCGGCAGTCCTACCGCCAGCTCTGGCACAGCTATCAGCGCGACCAGAAGCTGTGGCCGGTGGATTTCAGCTGGCAGGGCCGGCAGGTTTCACGGTCGGTGGGCTGACCGGAACCGTTGGATCAGGTGATCGGTGGCGCTGTCACCGGCGCTGCCCGCTTTCTCCTCGCCCAGCAGCCGTGGCAGTATTTCGTTACCAATCTGTTTGCCGAGCTCGACCCCCCACTGATCAAAACAGTCCAGATCCCAGATCACACTCTGCACAAAGGTTCGATGCTCATACAGCGCGATCAGTGCACCCAAAGTGGTTGGGCTGAGCTTGTTCATCATCAGGATGTTGCTGGGCTTGTTGCCAGGAATCTCTTTATGGGGCGCCAGCGCCTTCGCGCTGCGGTCATCGATGCCGCTGTCGACCATGTCCTGTTCGGCTTCTGCCCGGGTTTTACCGGCCATCATGGCCCTGGCCTGGCTCAGGCAATTGGCGAACAGGGTGGCGTGGTGATGCGCCACGGTATTGTGGGAGCGCAGGGGAATAATGAAATCGACGGGGATCAGCCGGGTGCCCTGGTGAATCAGCTGGTGATAGGCGTGCTGACCGTTGGCGCCGATCCCGCCCCAGAGTATCGGGCCGGTCTGGTAATCAACGCTCTGGCCGTTCTGGGTCACCTGCTTGCCATTGCTTTCCATGTCCAGCTGCTGAAGATGTTCTGGCAGGTGCTTCAGGTACTCGTCATAGGGCAAAACCGCGTGGCTTTCGGCGCCCCAGAAGTTGTTGTACCAGACGCTCAGCATCGCCATCACCACCGGTATATTGCGCTCGGCTGGCTGTTCCAGGAAGTGGCAGTCCATGGCGTGGGCGCCGTCCAGTAACGCCCTGAAGTGATCCATGCCCAGCGTCAGGGCAATGGGCAGGCCGATAGCCGACCACAACGAGTAACGACCGCCGATCCAGTCCCACATGGGGAAAATGTTATCGGGGTGAATGCCGAAACCGGTGGCTTCGGTGACGTTGGTCGTTACTGCCAGAAAATGCGCGGCGACCGCGGCCTCGGTGCCGCCGTGTTGAACGAACCATTGCCTGGCCACCAGGCTGTTTTCCAGTGTTTCCTGGGTGCGGAACGATTTGGACTGAATCAGGAAGAGGGTGGTTTCCGGATCAAGCCGGGCAAGCGTTTCCGCGATGTCAGTGCCATCAATGTTGGCGACAAAATGGCATCGTATAGTGCCTTGCCAATAGGGTTTCAGGGCTTCAACCACCAGCTTGGGGCCCAGGAAAGAGCCGCCGATGCCTATGCTGACGACGTCGGTAAAGGCTTTGTCGGTATAGCCGGCTTGTTGGCCTGAGTGCACGGCCGAGACCAGCTGTTCCATGCGCTCCAGGGTGGCATGGATCTCCGGCATGACGTTGTTGCCGTCAACCCGGATGTCTTTGTCGCGGGGTTGGCGTAGCGCCGTGTGCAGGGCAGGGCGGTTTTCAGTGAGGTTGACAATATCACCGGCGAACAGGGCGGCTCGTCGTTGCTCAAGGCCGCAGGCCCCGGCCAGACCGGCCAGTGCCGTTAAGATGGGGTCGGTCAGGCGGTTGCGGGAGAAGTCCAGGGTCAGGCCGGCACCGTCTATCAGGTAGCGACTGGCGCGGTCCGGGTCCTGCTGAAAGAGCTCTCGCATCGGCGTTCGGGCCAGCTGTTCCTGGTGCTGAACCAGGGCCTGCCACTCTGGGCGATGAGTTGGTGTTGCCGGTTTGTCAGTCATCAGAAGATCCTTTCTGTTAGCCGCTTCTGCGGGCAGAAGCGGTCTTTCCGGAAATTATCGGGTAACGCAGAGGTTATCAATCAGCCGGGTGGTGCCCAGGAATGCCGCGACCAGTAGTGCAATGTCCTGATCGGCCGGGGTGGCGGGCTTCAGCGTCTGGCTGTTTACGATGTTGAAGTAATCCGGACGCAGTCCGGCCTGGGCCAGGGCTTCCCGGGCTTCACGTTCAAGCTCGTGAAGATCGGTGCGGCCCAGCTGCAGTTGGGTCGCGATGCTGGTCAGGGTCTGGTACACCATCGGTGCAATGGCCCGCTCCTGCTCTGTCAGATAGCCGTTTCTGGAACTCTTGGCCAGACCGTCGTCTTCACGAATGGTCGGGGCTCCGATGATTTCGACCGGAATCAGCAGCTCACGGGTGAGTTTGCGGATCACCGCCAGTTGCTGGAAATCTTTTTCACCAAACACCGCAATGTCCGGTTGAACCATGTTGAACAGCATGGTGACCACGGTGGCCACGCCTTCAAAATGCCCGGGCCGGCTGGCGCCGCAATGGCCTTCACTCACTTCCGGCACCACCACTCTGGTTTGCCGGGCGAGGCCTTCGGGGTAAATTTCTTCCGCGGAGGGTGCAAACACCAGGGTGTTGCCGGCAGCGGCCAGCTTATCCTGATCTTCACCGAGTGTGCGGGGGTAGTTGTCCAGATCTTCGTTGGCACCGAATTGCATCGGATTAACAAAGATGCTGGTGACCACCACATCCGCCGCCTCTGAGGCTTTACGCACCAGCGAAATATGACCTTCGTGCAGGTTGCCCATAGTGGGCACCAGGCCAATTGTTTTGCCCTGCTGTCGCACACTGCGCAGCATGGATCGCAATTCTTTCAGTGAATGTACAGTTCTCATGCTTTGAATGTATGCTCCGCAGCCGGAAATGAGCGCTCTTTCACTGCCGTGGCATAAGCGGCAATCGCTTCGGGAATGGAGCTGGTCTCAGCCAGAAAATTCTTTACAAAGCGGGGCTTGCGGCCGGTGGTGATACCGAGCATGTCGTGCAATACCAGTACCTGGCCATCGGTATCGCAGCCTGCACCAATGCCGATCACCGGGGCCCGGACGGCCTGGGTAATGCGCGCGGCCAAGGGTGCCGGAACACACTCAAGCAGGATGACATCGGCGCCCGCGGCTTCGAGTTCACAGGCGTGTTCGATCATCGCCTCGGCGGCTTTTTCATCACGGCCCTGAACTTTGTAACCGCCAAATTTATTGACGAACTGGGGGGTGAGCCCAAGGTGGGCGCATACCGGGACGCCTCGCTCACTCAGCGCCTCGATGGTGTCTCTCATCCAGTCGGTGCCTTCGAGTTTGACCATGTGCGCCCCGGCCCGCATCAGCTCCGCTGCATTGTCGAGGGCATCGGTGACTGTGCCGTAGGACATGAACGGCATGTCCGCCATGATCAGCGAACCGGTATTGCCTTTGGCAACGCAGCTGGTGTGATAAACCATCTGCTCCATGGTCACCGGCAAGGTGCTGTCGTGGCCCTGAAGAACCATGCCGAGGGAGTCACCAATCAGAATAACGTCTACCCCTGCTGCGCTGACCACGTGTGCGAAGGTGGCATCGTAGGAGGTGAGGGCAGAGAAGGCTTCGCCCTTTTGTTTGTATTCCCGCAGGGTGTTGATGGTAACTGCCATAAGATCCTTGCCTTTTGGGTGGATGGACCAGCTCTGTCTCGGGGTCTGCCGAACATAGAGTGTTAGATTAATGCCGGGGTATATAAGACACAAGCGTAGCATGGAGAGCCGGGCGGGTATTCAGTGGCTTCCGGCTTGAGCGGGTAACAACCGCAGCTGATTGTCCGGGCACCTGCTGCGCAGCGATTGAATGCGCCGGCCATCGGGTAGTGTCAGTTCCGGGTTCAGATCAAGCAGCGGCTGCAGGACAAAGTCACGGTCGGCCAACTGAGCATGGGGCACGGTGAGGCGCGCGTCGCAAATACGTTCACGGCCGTACATCAGCAGGTCGAGATCCAGCGTTCGCGGGCCCCAGTGTTGCAGTCGTTGCCGGCCATGGCTCTGCTCTATGGCTTGCAGGTGGTCCAACAGCTGATGGGCAGACAATCCGGTGGTCAGTTCGACGGCGCCGTTCACAAAGTCGGGTTGATCCTGGGGGCCAACCGGGTGACTGGCGTAGAACGGCGACTGCGCCTGCAGTGTGGTGTCTGGCAAGCTGGCCAGTTCGGCCACCGCCCGTGCCAGTTGGGCCGCCGGATTTTCCAGGTTGCTGCCGAGCCCGACATAGGCCACAACGGTCATGCCTGCGGCGGTCTCGTTACCGGGCTGCGCTTGCGGCGGCGTTTGCGGGGAGTAGCGACAGAACCCGTCTCTGACAGCATTTTTTCCTGTGCCTGTTCACCCACCTGCTGGAATTCGGTCCACCACTGCCCCAACCCCGGCTCGATTTCCCCCGCCGATTCCCGCACCAGCAGGAAGTCATAGGCGGCGCGAAAACGGGGGTGCATCAGCGTACCGAACGCTCGCTTGCCCTGGCGACGGGGCAAACGTATCTGCAGCTCCCAGATTTCTTTCATGGGGCCGGAGAAACGTTTGGGAATGGCGGTTGCCTGTACCTGGCGGCTAATCACTTTGCCGATGGCGCCATGCAGTGCCGGCTGCACCGGATCGCCATTGTCTTGGCGGCGCAACCATTCGGCTTGTAACGCCGGCCACAGCATGGCGGCAAGCAGGAAGTAAGGTGTCACCGATTTGCCCTGAGCAATCCGGGCATCGGTGTTGCGCAGTGCCTGGCGAATGAGTTCGTCGGGTTCGCCGGCTTCGATGGCTTGCGCCGTTTCCGGGAACAGCTGTGCCAACAGATCGTAATGGCGGAGTAAGTCGTAAGTGGCCTCGCCGTAGCCGGCGGAGAACAGTTTGAGGATTTCATCGAACAACCGGGCTGAGGGGATATGGCTCAGCAGCGGGGCCAGTTTGCGGATCGGCGCTTCGGTTTCCGGTTCAATATCAAAGCCGAGTTTAGCGGCAAACCGGATCGCCCGCAGCATGCGTACAGGGTCTTCCCGGAAACGGGTTTCCGGATCGCCGATCAGGCGGATCTGCCGGTTGTTCAGATCCTCAACGCCGTTGGCGTAATCAATGATGGTGAAGTTGCGAATGCAGTAGTACAGGGCATTGATGGTGAAATCCCGGCGCAGGGCGTCGTCTTCCATGCTGCCGTAGACATTATCGCGCAACAACAGCCCGTGTTCGCTGGTTCGGTGTTCGTCGTCAGCCACTTCTTCTTCAGCGTCCCGGGCGTTGCCCCGGAAGGTGGTGACTTCAATGACTTCACGTCCGAACACCACGTGCACAATGCGGAACCGGCGGCCGATCAGCCGGGAGTTCCGGAACAGGTCGTGAACTTCCTCCGGCGTGGCATCGGTCGCGATGTCAAAATCTTTGGGCAGGCCTCCGAGCAGGATGTCGCGCACCCCGCCGCCAACCAGATAGGCTTCGTAGCCAGATTTGTTCAGCCGGTGCAGCACTTTTTTGGCCTGCTCGCTGATCATAGAGCGGGAAACAGTGTGCTGATCCCTCGGGATCTCCTGTCGCTGGTAGCGTCGGACTTTCTTTTTCCCGTTGCCGGGGATGAAAGAACGTAGTTTTTCAACAAGTCTATTAGCCATGGAGTTCCGTGCTTGCTTTGCGGTGCGCAAAAACAAGGATTTTAACGGTTTGCACAGGAATTGCACACGTTTAGGCAGAATTCGTGCAAAGAAAGGTAACATCAGGTGGTATTTTCGGAGTTGCGGCGCTCTCAGAAGGCCAGATAATCAAAAGGCGGATCCGTTTTCACGAACCCGCCTTCAAAGCGTTGACAGTCTGCATTGTTTTTGTTGTTGTCGGGATTCTTTTTGATTTTTTACCCCACCGTGTGTCCCAACGATAAGGACTATAAGCAAGGCAAACGGAAAGCTTTGAATACATAGAGCGGTCAGGAGCATGTTGCGGGTTATTGGTATAGCTGCAGCGCCGTCTTGAAAACGATTCTTCTCTACATCTACAACTCGCACATGCCTGGGGACCACTAAAAAGCAAAGCACCCAAAACACTCAGTTCGCTTGCGTCCAGTTTTGTTTTTGTTGGTGGACGCTCGTGCAGCTTTTTGTCTTTGTTTTATCGCTGCGTTGTCACTTTTGTTTTTGTTGTTGTGCCCCCTTATGACTGCAGAGGTCGTGCCAGTTTTGAAAATCCGTCTGTTAACAGAAGCTTAAGGATTTATCAAAAATAAGTGTTACCCCGTATTCAGTAAAAGTGTTACCTGTTCAGCGTGATCCCTGTAAGAAGTGTTACCTAAGGGAACGCAAGGTAACAAATGATTCTTCATTCATTCTTTGTTTGCTCAGCTTTTCTTACGAGGAATGCCCAAACGCTGGCGGCGCTCCCACAGAGATTTTCGGCTGATGCCCAGTTTCTGGGCCAGGTCGGTCTCACTCATCCGGTCCTGGTTCTCCAGCACGAAATGCTGGAAGTAATCTTCCAGAGACAGGTCGTTTGAGGCGTCTGCTTCTCGGGTGCGGGTCTGTTCATTGTTGCCGGCTACCAGGGTTTCCGGGATGTATTCGTCGCTGAAATCGCTGTCCAGATCCAATACCGACGGCGTGATGATGTCGCCATCGGCCAGAATGGAGGCGCGCTCAATGGCGTTTTCCAGTTCTCGCACGTTGCCGGGCCAACGGCAGCGTTCCAGTGCCTGCATGGCTTCCGGACTAAGGCTGAGTTCAGGCCGGCCCAGCTTGTCGGCCTGCCGTTTCAGAAAGCGCCGGGCCAGGCCGAGAATGTCGGGCCGGCGTTCCCGCAGCGGCGGAATCCGGATTTGCATGACGTTGAGGCGGTAATAGAGATCTTCCCGGAACTCACCGGTTCGGGTCATCGTTTTCAGATTTCGGTGGGTCGCGGCAATCATACGCACGTCCACGGTGCGGCTCTGGGTGGAACCCACTCGCCGTATTTCACTTTCCTGCAATACTCGAAGCAGGCGGGCCTGAGCTTCCGCGGGCAATTCGCCGATTTCATCCAGGAACAGACTGCCGCCGTCGGCGGCTTCAATCAGCCCGGTACGGGCCGAGACGGCACCGGTAAAGGCGCCTTTTTCATGGCCGAACAGCTCGGACTCAATCAGGCTTTCCGGAATCGCCGCACAGTTGACCGAAATCATCGGTTTGGTCGCCCGGGGGCTGAGCAAATGCAATGCTCGGGCGGCAAGCTCTTTACCGGTGCCGGATTCGCCCAGAATCAACACCGTTGTTTCGGTTGGCGCAACTTTGCGAATCAGGGTGAACACCGTCTGCATGGGCTCACACTGGCCGAACATGATGGCCGAGGGGTCGGATGCTGCCGCACTGGGCTGGTCACCGGGCGCATCCTTGGCCGTGCTGCCGGCGTCGGTGCTGTTGCGAGCCAGAATGTTTTCGACCGCGGCCAGCATTTCGTCGTGATCATACATGACCATGGGATCTGGATTGGCTTCCAGAATGGCCCGCATGCGCTGTTCGCTGGCCAGCAGGGCCTGTTCTGATGTTTTTTTCCGGGTGACATCCC
>JAWOAO010000179.1:0-2858 GCA_046498485.1 Marinobacter sp.
CTCCCGGACGCCGCTGTTTATGAAGACTGGCTGTCTGATGTCAAAGCATCCAGCGTGCGGATTCTGGTGCCGGAACGGGGCAGCAAAGTCCGTGCCATTCTATTTTAACAAAATCATTTTCATAGTTTTCGGTTAAAAAATGTTCCTTATCATCAGCACTAAAATTGTTAACCTGATCTTGATTTAATGTCACGCTTGAGCAGAATATTGTTGCCAAAGCGTTTGGACAGGCTACGGGCTTCCGTCAGCGGTGTTTCGATGGCGACGTCATAGACCCGCGCATCGAGTATCTTCTTGATATAGCGTTGCGGCATGTTGGTTCCGGTTGCTGGTAGGTGGCTTGGAAAATCCTACAGTGTAGAAACTTTGCACGGCAGCCGTCTATAAGGACAGCTCCTGCGAGCGTATAATGCGGCTAAACCCATCCTAGATATGACCGGGAGCGTCACCATGACTCAGGACGAACTGAAAAAAGCCGTTGCCAAAGCCGCAGTCGACTACATTGCCCCTCACCTGGAACGCCAAAGCATCGTCGGGGTCGGTACCGGCAGCACAGCGAACTTCTTCATCGATTACCTGGCCGAGTACAAAGACGATTTCGCTGGTGCCGTGGCCAGCTCCGAAGCCACCGCCGAGCGCCTGAAGAGCCATGGCATTACGGTGTATGACCTGACCGCGATAGACGACATGGAGTTCTACGTGGATGGCGCCGATGAAACCAATGAGCGACTGGAACTGATCAAAGGCGGCGGCGGCGCCCTCACCCGCGAAAAAATCGTCGCGGCGGTGGCGAAAACCTTTATCTGCATCGCCGATGAGTCCAAGCAAGTGGGCATTCTCGGCGATTTCCCGCTGCCGGTGGAAGTCATCCCCATGGCCCGCAGTCATGTCGGCCGCGAGATCGTCAAACTGGGCGGCGACCCGGTTTATCGGGATGGCTTTGTCACCGATAACGGCAACATCATCCTCGACATCCACCACCTGGACATCTCCCGCCCGATCCAGGTGGAAGAACAGCTCAACAACATCGTCGGCGTGGTCACCAACGGCCTGTTCGCCCGCCGCCCGGCCGACCTGCTGTTGCTGGGCACCCGTGAAGGCGTCAAGAGCATCCCCCGCAAAGGCATCTGACTACACGCGGGCTCCGACTGAAAGCTGGCCATCCGGGCCAGCTTTTGATTGCCCTGACAAAACCGAACCAAGCGCTTGCTTGGTATCTGGAATTGCGCGACACTCTGGCCATCTTCCAGCAATAAAGGGGATGCCACTGTGTCCGATTACTTCAATGAAACCCACCAACAGGTTCGCCAGACCGCCCGCAAATTTATCGAAACCCACGTGCGCCCTTACATCGACGACTGGGAAGAAGCCGGCGAATTCCCCCGGGAAATCTACAAGCTCGCGGGCGACGCCGGTCTGCTCGGCATCGGATTTCCGGACGCCCTGGGCGGCATCGGTGAAGGTGATATCTTCCTGAAAGTCGCGGTATCCGAAGAACTGATGCGCTCCACCTCGGGCGGCTTCGTCGCCAGTATCGGCTCCCTGGACATCGGCCTGCCGCCGGTTGCCAAGTGGGCCAAAAAAGAGGTCCGTGAACAGATCGTGCCGCCGGTCCTGCGCGGTGAAAAAATCGCCGCCCTGGCCGTCACCGAACCCGGTGGCGGCTCTGACGTGGCCAGCCTGAAAACCCGCGCCGTGCGCGACGGCGACCACTACATCGTCAATGGCAGCAAAACCTTCATCACCAGCGGCACCCGCGCCGACCACTTCACCGTCGCCGTACGCACCGGAGGTGAAGGCCATGCCGGCATCAGCCTGCTGCTGATCGACCGCGACACCCCGGGTTTCTCCACCGGCAACAAGCTCCGCAAAATGGGCTGGTGGGCCAGCGACACCGCCGAACTGTTCTTCGCAGACTGCCGGGTACCCGCCGACCGTCTGATCGGCGCCGAGAACGCCGGCTTCATCGCCATCATGAGCAACTTCCTGGCCGAACGCCTGAGCCTGTCCGTCATGGCCTACATGACCGCCCAACTCGCTTACGAAGCGGCCATGGACTACACCAGACAACGCCAGGCCTTCGGCCGCCCCATCGCCGGCTTCCAGGTGACCCGCCACAAGCTGGTCGACATGGCGACCCAGATCGACATCGCCCGGGAATACACCTACCGCTGCGCGGCGTTGATGCAGGCCGGCAAAAACCCGATCAAACAGGTGGCCATGGCCAAGAACTTCTCGGTGGACGTGTGCGAAAAAGTCACCCGCGAAGCCGTCCAGCTGTTCGGCGGCATGGGCTTCATGCGGGAGTCGGTGGTGGAGCGGTTATACCGGGACGCCAAAATCCTGTCGATTGGTGGCGGCACCACCGAGATCATGAAAGAACTGATTGCCAAACAGATCCGGCTTTGAGTTTGGGAGTCAGGGGCGTGTCAGGGGGCTTTCCAAAACCCTTGAGGGCCAAGGATGGCCCGAACGGAGCGCACATGGATGTGCTCGTAGCGTGTTTTGGGAAGGAGCACCGCACCAGCGCTTGCACCAACCCGACGCCACAGACCAAGGTTTAGTTTCGGATGGCAATAGAGTGCCGTATAATTACGATCACTTTTCAAGCGCAGTTAAACGTACCTAACGCACCAGGAAGGATCGCACATGCAATTCGACAACATTCCCTCTGGCAAAAACCCGCCAGAAGACATCTACGTAGCCATCGAAATCCCGGCCAACAGCTCCCCGGTCAAGTACGAACTGGACAAAGACATGGGCGCCCTGCTGGTTGACCGCTTTATGGCGACCCCGATGTTCTACCCGGCCAACTACGGCTTCATTTTTCAGCCTTGCGAGACCGGAGCAATTTCGGA
>JAWOAO010000408.1:0-2582 GCA_046498485.1 Marinobacter sp.
AAATAAAATATTTATCCAGACCGAGCCTGAATTAGCCCGGCCTATAGGGTACGTATTAATCCTCCATGAGCATACCGTTCCAATAGAGCCAGGGAAGCTGTTTGGCTTTCAGAAACCAGGCCATCCGTGTCGCTTTAGTGCCGTCATTGATCCATTTCGGGAAACTGGGCTGAAGCGTCCCACCGTAGCCAAATTCAGCAAGAACGATGCGGCCCCTCTCGACGGTCAGCGGGCAGGACCCATAACCCAGGTACGCAGCGGTTAGTGGGTGATCATGAAACGAATGCACGACATTCTGGGCAACAACCGGCGCTTGCTTTCTCACCGCCGCCATCGTCTTGGAGTTAGGTGTGCCACTTGCGTCTCCCAGGCCAAAAATCGTCGCAAACCGTTTGTGCTGAAGTGTTTCCGAATCAAGGTCTAACCAGCCTTCAGAATTGGCCAGGCCGGATTCCTCGATGAACGAAGGAGCGCATTGAGGAGGCACGACGTGAAGCATGTCGAAGGACACCTCAATTTGGTGCTCCCCGCTAACCGTTGTTTTCAGGAATCGCGCAGTTCGGTTCGGGCCGTCAACGCTCAGTAGCCGCTCTTCAAAGCAGAGATCAATCCCGTACAGATCGATGTATCGTTGAAGTTCGGGAACGTAATCTTCAACGCCAAAAAGCACCTTCCCGGCTGAATGATAAGAAACATTGATACTGTCCAACCGATGGTTACGGCGCCAGTGATCTGCCGACAAGTACATGGCTTTTTGAGGCGCACCGGCGCATTTGATGGGCATCGGGGGCTGAACGAAAACCGCGTTACCTGTCTCTAGTTCTTGAACCAGTGACCAGGTATAGGGAGCAAGATCGTAACGATAATTAGACGTGACACCGTGTTGACCAAGGGTGTCCTCAAGGCCCTCAATGGCACCCCAGTTGAGCACCAAACCGGGCGCAATAACCAGGCGACTGTAACCGACCGAGTCGCCGTCCGAAAGCAAGACCGTCTGCGCGTTGGGCTGAACGAATTCGGCAGACGCCTGATACCAGCTGCAGCCTTTCGGTATGACCGATTCTGCGGTTCGACGGGTGCTTTCAGCAGAAAAAACGCCACCGCCGACCATGGTCCAGCCTGGCTGGTAATCGTGAGTTTCGCTGGGATCAATAACCGCGATATCCAGGTCTGCCTGGCGTTTCAACAGGCTTGAAGCGGTCGCAATGCCGCCTGCTCCGGCACCAATAATGACAACGTCATGGTGCCTGTGATTTGTTGCGGACTCGGGTTTGGAAAAAGTCATGTAGGGTTAATCTCCGTTCGCTTCGAGGACCTCCTTGTCCGCATTAGTAAGTCATAATTGGCATCATTGCCCCAGAAGGTCCTTGATAGGCTGCGGATCATGCCCGGCTTCATGGGCCGCTTTCAGAAGATCCGGGATGTTGCACTGAGGGCTCATTGCGCGGCTCTGAGCCCACATGTGGACTGCTCGGCGGCCAGTTCTGCAGAAAGCGAGAATCGGCGAGGCTGACGTATCGAGGGCTTGTTCAAACGCGTTGATATCGCGTTGCGGATACTCACCCGAAGCGACGGGAATGCTCACCCATTCGAGGCCCTGGGCCTTCGCTGCCTCGGCATATGCCTGTTCACCCTCGTAATCCTCTTCACTCTCCCTGCGATTGCAGATGACGGTCCGGAATCCTTGCTCTTTGACTTCGCGCATGTCACCCGGATAGACCGCGTCCGCAACGGCGAATTCGGGTTCAAGAAAATGAATCTTCATCTCGATGCTCCGTTTAAAACAGGTTAATGGGGACCTTCAGATAGACCTGGCCGTTTTCTTCAGGGGCCGGCATTTCACCCGCTCGCATATTGACCTGAACAGACGGGAGGATCAGGCGAGGCATGTTCAGCGTGGCATCGCGCTCTGATCGGAGAACGACAAAATCCTGCTCGCTAATACCCTCGCCAACGTGGATGTTATTAGCCCGTTGCTCAGCCACGGTCGTTTCGTGCACAAACTCATCACGACCCGCCGCTTTGTAGTCATGGCAAAGAAAAATGCGGGTATCTTCCGGCAGCGCCAGCACTTTCTGGATAGACTGATACAGGATGTGCGCATCGCCCCCCGGAAAATCACAGCGTGCCGTTCCGGAATCTGGTGCAAAAATGGTGTCGCCAACAAAAGCCGCGTCGCCGATCACGTAGGTCAAGCAAGCCGGAGTATGGCCAGGTGTGTGCAATATTCGGGCATCAAGCCCGCCAATCTTGAACGTATCGCCTTCCTTGAACAGGCGATCGAACTGACTGCCGTCTCGGGCAAACTCCGTTCCTGCATTGAAAGCTTTACCGAAAACTTCCTGGACCTCGACGATCTTCTCGCCTATGCCTGTCTTCCCACCAAGCTGTTCGTGCAGGTAGGGCGCTGCTGAGAGATGGTCGGCGTGCACATGGGTTTCGAGAATCCATTCAACGGTCAGATGGTTGTTCGTGACGTACTCGATAATCTCATCAGCGGAGCGGACATCCGTTCGCCCTGCCGCGTAGTCAAAATCCAGAACAGAATCGATGATGGCGCAAGCCGAACTGTCCGGATCCTG
>JAWOAO010000423.1:0-2697 GCA_046498485.1 Marinobacter sp.
CAATGGTGTTGATGTCTTTATTGCCGACGCCTTCAGGGCCCATGAACTTCGACGATACGTCAGCCTGGCGCGCCTGGCGCAAGATCAGGCCGAGTTCCGGGTGGTAACCGCCGTAATAAACGAAATCGACGTTGGCCTGCTTGATCTTGGTGAGCAGCGAGGAGAAATCCTTGTCGCCGGCGGTAATGCCTTCAAACATCGCCACTTCAACGCCGGCATCACGCAGCGTATCGCGAACGGCGGTGGCGATGCCCTCACCATACTGCTGCTTGTCGTGAATGACCGCGACCCGGTCCGGATTCTGGCTGACGATGAAGTTGCCGGCCACCGGCCCTTGCATGCTGTCCAGGCCGATGGTGCGGAATAACAGCTCATAACCGCGCTGGGTGATCTCCGGGCTGGTGGAGGCCGGGGTGATCATCAGAATGCCTTCGTCTTCGTAAATGTCAGACGCCGGCTGGGTAGAGCTGGAGCACAAATGACCCACCACGTATTGAACGCCCTCGTTAACCAGTCGGTTGGCCACGGTGACGGCCTGCTTGGGATCGCACACGTCGTCCACTTCAATGCCCACGAGCTGCTCGCCCATAACGCCGCCCTCGGCATTGATGCGCTCAATGGCCATGCGGGCACCAGAGAACTGCATGTCACCATACTGGGCAACGGGGCCGGTCATCGGGCCAGCAATACCAATACGAATTTCAGCGCCGGCCTGGCCGGCCGCCATCAGGGCAACAGACGCGCCCACAGCAAAAGCGAGTTTCTTGACGGTCGTTTTCATCGTGTTTTTTCCGTTCAGATCAGGGTTTTTATTATGTTCTCGGACACTTAAACAAACACCACAGCTTGCAGCTTGTCAAGCAGGGACCGGCCGGTCTTTGCAATATCACGCGTCCGGGCTGTCATCCTGGTCAACGAAGATGAGGTTTCTGAAGCTTTCGTGGTCGTGCAGTTGTTTGAAGCTGGGGTCAACAGAGGCATCGTCCCGGTAGGCTTCGGAGATTTCGAGGGCTTCCGCCAATGTTTTGGTAGCCTCTTCCCAGCGACCAATCTCGGCGTAGGCGCAGGCCAGCTGGTACAGCGCGTGGCCGTTTTCCGGGGCCAGCTGCAGAGCTCGCTGGCACAGGCTGATGGCCCAGAGCGGTTCGCGTATCTCGAGCACGGCGTCGGCTTTGTAGCTGAGTGCTTCCACATCATCCGGGCGCAGGTCAAGAATCCGGTCATAGGCGGTGATCTTGTTCTGATGTGAGGTTTCCTGGCTTGCCTTCAGCCAGAGCGCATGCACTTCGTTGGTGCGCTCAATGTCGGCCTGGTTCTGATGAATGATCTCGGATTTCTGCTGCAACTGTTCTTCGATGAACTTCAGCCGCGTTTCATACTCCACCACCAGTTCGTTCACGCGTTTCTCTGCCAGGGTGGTGAGCTGGTTGCGCATGTCGCGGATGGAGTTCCAGCCGATGACCACGAGAACGGAGGTGGCGGCGGCAATCAGGTAAAAGAAGTAGGTGACGGTATCGGCGGCGTAAGACATGGTTTTGTCCGCCACCGACAGTTCCTTCTCGACCACCTTTTCAATCAGCTCTGCACGGGTGTCCTGCATTTCCTTGCGGATGGCCTTGGTTTCTTCCAGCAGATACAGCTCCACAAACGGGGTGTACATCGGTTTTTCCAGGGTTTTGATGCTTTCCTCAACGACTTCCCGGGTCAGCTCTTTATCGGGGCCGAGCTCCCGCTGCTGGGCGTGGATGTTACCGACCATGGCGAAAGCAAGAACGAGCGCGAGGTAATACCTGATCATCAACCGTTTCCGTTTGTAGTGTAGGTGATTGGCAAGAGCGTGACCTTAGCATAGTGGCTGGCAGAAATAATGTCGCTTGCAGTCGTGTTGACAGGGGCGGTGTAAAACACGACACAAGCTAAGTGATAGTGCCGACTTGCAATCGTCAGAATAAAGACCTCTAATAATTAGAGGTATAAATAATGGGCTTGTTCTGGAGTAGTCGTGTGAAGAATTATGAGCAGGTGTTGGTAGCACTTCGGCGGGTGATCCGGGCAACGGATCTGCATTCCAAGCGATTGAGCAAGCACGCCGGGCTCACCGGGCCGCAGTTGCTGATCATGCGCACCATCCGGGACCTGGGGGAAGTGACCATCGGCACCATCGCCGAGAACGTCAGCCTCAGCCAGGCCACGGTAACGACGATTCTGGATCGGCTGGAACTGCGCAAGCTGGTGTATCGGGTGCGCAGTACGAAAGACAAGCGCAAAGTGCATGCCCACCTGACAGAAGAGGGTGCTGAGCTCCTCGCTCGGGCACCCAACCCGCTGCAGGAAGACTTCGTTGCCAAGTTCCAGAGCCTGGCGGAGTGGGAGCAGACCATGATTCTGGCATCCCTGCAGCGAGTGGCCAATATGATGAACGCCGATGATATTGACGCTTCGCCTTTGCTGACGGTGGGTTCTGTGCTGAAAGACGACGGCTGGAAAGAGAAAACGTGATTTAGCCACGGATTCCATCTCGGAAGGACCCGGAAAAAGACAAAGACGATTTGCCACGAAATCCACGAAAGAACACGAACAAAGATAACTGATTAAAAAAGCCAAAAGATTTTTGTCTTTAATTTCGTGTTCTTTCGTGGATTTCGTGGCGAAAAAAATCTGTTCATCTTTACTTTCCGTGTCCTTCCTTCAAGCAGA
>JAWOAO010000002.1:0-3987 GCA_046498485.1 Marinobacter sp.
CTAGAAGGTTCACCGCCATACACTGCAGCTTAGAGAGGTGGATTATCTGTTGATGAGAAATTTTGCCGTTTTAGGGTGTTCAGATGGCGGTCTTAACGTCTGTACTGATAAAACCAGCGCTTAGCCACAGAGCCAAAGCGAAATAGTTGCAATGGTCAAATCTTTGCTAAGCGTAAAAAAGGCAGGGATAGAGTGGGCACACCATGGACCCAATTTGGGCACAGAAAATAAAAAGGACCTGCGCCCCAATTTGGCCTGGCTCAAGGGGCGGATAAAAGAGGATGGACTCAGATCGCCTTGGGGCGATCTTCGGGGCTTTGCCCCGCCTTCGCTTTGCTGCGGCGCCCAAATCGCGTTCGCGATTTGTCGAACGGAGGTTCTGCATCTGCCCTCAGGCAAACCAAAGTTCCACAAAAAAGCCCACTTGAAAGTGGGCTTTTTTGTGGAATATGGTGCGCCCGAGAGGATTCGAACCTCTGACCTCTGCCTCCGGAGGGCAGCGCTCTATCCAGCTGAGCTACGGGCGCATTCGAAACGGCTGATCGCTTGTCAATTTCGAGTGCGCAATCTTACGTGCGCCGGGGGCTTGTGTCCAGTCCTTGCGGATAAGTCGGGTTCAGATAGCTGGCAGGCGCTGTTCGGGCGTGATGCTGACCAGATCCTTGTCGTTGCTGAAAGTGACTTCGCCGTCCTGTATCGACACCTGGAACGACATGGAGCGCTCAACCAGGCCAGCCAGCGCTGCGGTGCTTTCGGCGGGCAGGTCGACAATGGTCAGGTTGCCAAATCGTTCCAGCTTGCTATGGTGTTTGTCCCACCACACGGGCACGGCGCGGCCACCGTAGGTGTAGAGAATGACCTTTTGTGCCCGGTTGCAGGATTTGCGTATCCGGTCTTCATCGGGCAGGCCCAGGTCGATCCAGAGTTCGATTTCGCCGGACAGGGACTTCTGCCAGAGCTCGGGTTCGTCATCGGTGATCAGGCCTTTGGAGAACTCCAGCGTGTCGTTGGCGTTCAGGGCAAAGGCCAGCAGCCGGATCATCATGCGCTCGTCATTTTCAGACGGGTGGCGGGCGATGGTCAGGTGGTGATCGCTGTAATAGTGCCGGTCCATATCCGCGATATGGAGGCTGGCTTTGAAGATGGTGGCTTTCAGTGCCATTGAGAGTCCTGTGGTGTCGTGAGCAGGGCATTAGTGTAGAGCAATTTTGACTGGGCAGGGCATAGTGGCATGGTGATCTTGCGGGGATTTCTGGTTCTTGTGGTATTTTTCCTGCTGGGCGAGGCGATTCGGGTGCTCGCCGGCTTGCCCATCAGCGGTGGTGTGTTGGGTATGGTGATGGCGACCCTGACGCTGATGGTGCGTGGCCGGGTGAGTAACGAATTGGCCACGGCCAGTCAGGGCCTGATTTCGGTACTGGTTCTGCTGATCACGCCCGGTGTGGTCGGGGTGTTTTTTATTGCCGATCAATTTGCCGGGCACTGGGCCACGGTGGTGGTGGCGCTGGTGATCGGTACCTTGCTGAGTGTGTTTACAACCTTGCTGCTGATGAAGAAAGTGGCCGGGCAGAGCGGGGAGGGCGATAGCCGTGGCTGATCAGCCCGAAATGCTCACCGCACTGATGTCGGTGTGGACCGCCGGCCCCATGCTCTCGATTGCGCTGACCCTGGGCGCGTTCATGGTGGCGCAATGGCTGTTCACCCGCCTTAACCGGCCGCTGTGGATGCCGCCGGTGATGATCGCCTCGCTGATATTGGCGGCGGTGGTTGCCCTGACTGGCCTGGGTTTTGATCGCTATGAACAAGGCGCGCGCTGGCTGACCATTTTGCTGGGCCCGGCCACCGTGGCGCTGGGTGTGCCGCTGTATCAACAGATGCATCACATCCGGGCACTGTGGCTGCCGATTCTGGTGACTCTGCCAGTGGCCGCCACGCTGGCGGCGGCATATGCGCTGGGGATTGCCTGGTTGATGGGTGCGACACCTGAGGTGCTGGCCTCGCTGGCACCAAAATCCGTTACCGCGCCGATTGCGATGGGGATTACCGAGCAGCTGGGCGGCTCCGTGTCCCTGACCCTCGGTGGTCTGTTGATCACCGGGGTGCTGGCGTCGCTGTTTGTCGACTGGTGCACCAAATGGCTGAAGATCAGCGACGACCGGATTATCGGCTTTGCCCTGGGGCTCAACGGCCATGCTATTGGTACCGCCAGAGCTTTTGAGATCAGCCATACCGCCGGTGCCTTTGCCTCGCTTGGAATGGGGCTGACCGGTGTGTTCACGGCGCTGTTTTTGCCACTGGCCTTTCTGTTGTTCTGAGGCCACCTGGTCAATGCGCAGTCGGCATCCGACTCTGGCGTCCATCCAGCATTTTTTATCGCCGTTAAACCGGCTATCCTGATGGGTAGTCAGAACAACACCCAACTTCAATTTTCTGCCGCGGAGTAAATACAGACATGGATCTGTCCTGCTTTAAAGCTTACGACCTTCGGGGTCGCGTGCCCGACCAGCTCAATGCCATCCTTGCCGAGAAAATCGGCCGGGCCTACGTTGCCATCACCGGCGCCAAAAAAGTCATCGTTGGCTACGACATCCGGCTGTCCAGCCCGGAGATTACCGAAGCGCTCAGCTCTGGCCTGATGGCGGCCGGCGCCGACGTGTTCGACATCGGCCTGTGTGGCACCGAGCAGGTCTATTTCGCCACCAGTCATTACGACATGGACGGCGGCATCATGGTTACCGCCAGCCACAATCCGAAAGATCACAACGGCATGAAGATGGTCGGCCCCGAGTCGCGGCCGATCAGCTCCGACAATGGCCTGAACGATATCCGGGACCGGGTGCTGGAGCCCTTTGCCAATGCTCCGGAGCAGGGCCGGTATGAGACGCTGGAAGTGATGAGCGCCTACATCGATCATCTGCTGGGTTACGTCGACGGTGCCAGCCTCAAACCCATGACCATCGTTTGCAACGCCGGCAACGGTGGCGCCGGCCTGGTCATTGACGAGATTGAACAGCACCTGCCGTTCGAATTCATCAAACTGCATCACCAGCCGGATGGCCACTTTCCTAACGGTGTGCCTAACCCCATTTTGACGGAAAACCGCAAGATTACTGCGGATGCTGTCATCGAACACGGTGCTGCCATGGGCATCGCCTGGGACGGCGACTACGACCGCTGCTTCTTCTGGGACGAAAACGGCCGCTTCATCGAGGGCTATTACATCGTCGGCCTGCTGGCGGACCAGTTCCTGAGAAAAACCGGCGGTGGCAAAGTCATCCACGACCCCCGGCTGATCTGGAACACCCTGGATCTGGTCAAAGCCGCCGGCGGCGAAGCCATCGAAAGCAAAACCGGCCACGCCTTCATCAAACAGAGGATGCGCGACGAAGACGCGGTCTACGGCGGCGAAATGAGTGCTCATCACTACTTCCGCGACTTCGCCTACTGCGACAGCGGCATGATCCCCTGGTTATTGATTGCTGAACGCCTGTGCCAATCCGGCCAGACCCTGTCGTCCCTGATCGACGCCAGAATCGAAGCCTACCCGGCCAGCGGCGAAATCAACCGGATCATCAACGATCCCCCGAAAGTGATCGCCGCCATCGAGGCCAAATACACCGTCGGCGCCAAAAGCGTTAGCCACGTCGACGGTCTGAGTGTGGAATTCGACAACTGGCGCTTCAACCTGCGGATGTCCAACACCGAACCGGTGGTTCGCCTGAACGTAGAATCGAGGGGTGATATACCGTTGATGGAAGCCAAAACCGAAGAGTTGTTAGCTGAAATGGAAAGGCTAAACGCGGAAGGCTGATGCCGGACTATGGGGCCGATCGGTGCGGCTCCCTCGCCTGAAACTGTGCGGAGCCATGGATGGCGGAGCCCAAGCGTCACAGGGATGTGCCGCAAGGAGCGTGTTTCAGGAGAGGGAGCCGCGCTGACCGGCCTTGCACCAATCATGCGAGCGCTGATTCACAGCCAGTTGTTCAG
>JAWOAO010000372.1:0-3997 GCA_046498485.1 Marinobacter sp.
TCGGGCGCGGCGTTGGTGCGGCGCTGACCACTGGCACTGGCTCCGGCCAGCCGAACGGCATCGTGACCGCCGCCGGCACCGGGATCACCGGCTCGGCTTCGTCCATCAGCTTCGATGATCTGATTGACTTGCAGCACTCGGTGGGGGCAGTCATGCCGGCTTTTTTCAGCACCGTCTCCATGTACTTGGCCTGGGCCCGGGAGTCATCCAGAACCAGCACTTTATAAGGCTCGACCGCGTTCCCGTGGGTGTAGGTTTCAATTTTTTCGATTAATTGTCCCGGGTCTACCGCCGGGTAGAAAAATTCCTCGCCACCGCAACGGGAGGCCCTTAGGCGGGTTTCAATGCTGCCATCCTCTTCGCTCATGAAAATGATCGGAACGGGTGTGTCGTGTTGCTTCTGAAGGTGCTCCACGGTGCCAATACCGGCATTGACGGCGCCGCCGAAATTGACATCCATCAGGATGGTTTCCGGCTTGCTGAGCACACAGGCTTCGGCCAGTTCCGATGCGCTGTCGAACGCCGAAGCCCGAAAGCCGAAGAATTCCAGTTGCCGGATCAGGCGGGACGCCGTGTCCTGGTCGGGCAGCGCAATGTAAACCGGGGTGCGCCGGAACTGCTGGGGCGTGTCGGTTTCTTCCTGATCGCTGCGGCGTTGGGTGTCATGGCGTAGTGCTTCGGTGGCGTCTGCCAGCTGGCGTTGACGGTCATCGTCCAGCGGGGTGTTCTGATGCCAGTGGGTCAGAATGCCCAGGATGCGCTCGGCCGCTGCCGCATGGCTCGCCATTTCGAAGCGTTTGGCGTAGCGCACCAGCTTGTCGGTGGCTGAGAGAAATTCATCCCGGTGGCCGGCGGCCTGGTCAGGGTCTTCGCGAATCTTTTGCCAGGTATCCAGAACCACCCTGGCCTGGGTGGTCACACGGCGGGCGAAATGCTGCCTGAGTTTCTCTTTCTGGCTTTCGTCGTTCATTGTGCTCCGGCCTGTCTGTTTTCATTTTTAGTGGTCCGATCCGGCAGAACGAACTTTTTAACCTTAGTCCTTTTTCAGAGTCTATAGTGTTTAATGTTGTCGGCGTAGGTTGTGCCATGTAAATGTTTGTCAACTCTGCGGTACAGGTCACAGGCAGCCATCAGACCACTCACCGGATCGGGGCCCGAGCCGCCATGGCAAGGACACTTCAAAAGTTCATTTGTCAGCAGCGGGGTGTCATCACCCTGAAATCGTTATTGCTTCTGTTTACGGGTGCCTTGCTTGTGCTCATTCTTGTGGCGGCGTTCGTCACCAGCTACGGCCACTTCAGGGATTATGTGGCTGATCAGCTTGGTGATCACGCCCGGGACGGTGCGACTGCCACGGGCCTGTCTTTGTCCAACGCCATTGATGGCTCCGATAAGGTGGCCTCCGCCTCGTTAATTGATGCGGTTTTTGACAGTGGCCGCTACCTCTCCATCGAATACATCAGTCACAGCGGCGAAGTCATCGCGGGCCGGCGCGCGGTCCTGCAAGGCACGGCAGCGCCGGACTGGTTTATCCGCTCAGCAGCGTTGCCGTTGCCAGTGGCCGAAGCCGAAGTGGTGAGGGGCTGGACCCGCCTGGGGACAGTGCAGGTGGTGAGTCATCCGGGCCGCGCTTATGACGACCTGTGGCGAATTACGGTTGGCCTGTTGGTGAGTGTGCTGGTGATTGGTGGCGCCGGCTTGCTGGTGCTGTTCCTGATGCTGGGCCGGCTACTTCGTCCGCTCAAGGACGTGGAAGCTCAGGCCCGAGCTTTGGGGCAGCGCGATTTCCGCAAGCGGCCCCAGATCCGTTCTACCCGTGAATTGAACCAGGTTACCGACGCCATGAATCAGATGGCCGACGATCTCGGCCAGTTGTTTGAGGGCCAGGGCAAGCTGATTCAGCATCTGCGTAAGGTCAACAACGAAGACCCGGTGACCGGTTTGGTCAGTCGCTCAGCTTTTGATCAGCGTTTGAAGGCTGAACTTGAATCCGAGGAGAGGGCGGCGCCGGGTGTGCTGATCATGATTCAGTTGGGCTATTTTGCGGATTACAATCAGTCCCTCGGGCGCAGTGAGGGAGACCGGCTTTTAATTGAGATTGCTCGCTGCCTCAAGGAATTTGTCAAACAGCATGCAGGCTCGTTCGCAGGGCGTAGAACCGGAGCAGAGTTTGCGGTCTTTATGCCCGGAGCATCAGCGGTTGATGTCCGGGTCTGGGCCAACGAACTGGTCGCCGAACTGGACCGCATCTATGCCGGCCTTGCCGCCCCCATGGATACGCTGGTCCATGCCGGCCTGGCGGCGACGGCCGAGGGGCTCGGTGGGCGAGATCTGTTGGCCGCCTCTGACCAAGCCTTGCGGGCAGCGCAGCAGCGGGATCAGTCCTGCTGCTGGCTGGCGGAAAGCGGGCTGGAGGTGCACCATAACAAGGAAAGCTGGCGGGAGATCATCAGTCAGGCCATTCGCGACAGTCAGTTGTCCTTATGGCTACAACCCATGGTGCAGGGTGAGGCGCAAACGCGGGTGCATTACCAGGTGTTCTCCCGTATCAATACCGACGAGGGCGTTCTCAAGGCCCAATTGTTCGTGCCCATGGCGGAGCGCCTGGGGTTGATTATGGCTATTGACCGGTTACTGGCTCAGCGAGCGATAGCGCGGCTGGCTGCGCACCCGAACGAACGACTGGCGATCTCTTTGGGTACTGCCTCGGTGTCGGACCCGGCGTTCCGGGAGGATTTCCTCGCCAGCCTTCGCACTGCCGGCACCCTGGTCAGCCGGCTATGGGTGGGTATTGCGGAGCAGACCATTCACCATCACCGTAAAGAAGTGGGATTGCTGGTCAGGGAGCTGGTGCGATTAGGGGTGCCTGTCCTGGTGGATCGATTTGGTGTTGGTGGGGTGCCGTTCAGCTACCTGAAGAATCTGCCGTTTCAGGCGCTGCGTGTCGATATCAGTTTCATTCATGATCTGGACCGCCACGATGAAAACCGATTCTGGCTGCAATCGGTCATCGCCATAGCGCGCAGCCGGGGTGTGAAGGTTTTTGCGATGGGAGTGGAAACGGCGGCGGAATACTCGGTACTCTGTAAACTGGGTATTGACGGAGCCACGGGATACTATCTTGGGCGGCCGTTTGCAGCCGAACAATCATCGACAGGGGAAGATTAGCCTTATGCCGGGCAAAATCAGACAGTACTTCAGTGACAGGAAAGATGACATGCAGGATTACGCCGGTGGCAGAGGTGTGATCGGAAAGTTCGTCATAGCGGTCCTGGTGGTTTACCTGCTGGTTACCATTGTCTTGGGCATGTACTGGAGTAGTGAGCCGGATGCCTTCTCGGTACGCGAGCATACCCGGACGCTGGCCAGCGAGATGGGGCGGGAGCCGGTGGCCGGTTTTGCGACCACGGCGACCATGATTCGCCTGGCAGAGACTTTGCTGGACAAGCCTGGTGGCTACATCTCCAATGATATTTTTCCTCCGGGTTTGTGGATGGATAACATGCCGAGCTGGGAGTTCGGCGTGCTGGTGCAGTTGCGGGATCTGTCCCGGGCTATGCGCCGGGACATAAGCCGTTCCCAGAGCCAGTCGGCGGAAGATCCGAGCCTGATCATTGCCGAACCTCAGTTTCATTTTGACAGTGGAAGCTGGGCGATACCGTCAACGGAGCGGGAATACCGGCGGGGCATAGAGGCGCTTAACAGCTACCTGAACCGGTTATCACGCCCGGAGCAGGCAGACGCACAATTTTTCGCCCGGGCGGATAACCTCAACAATTGGCTGGGAGATCTCGAAACCCGCCTTGGCAGCCTGTCCCGCACCTTGGGTGAAAGTGTCGGCAAGGCGTCGGTTTCAGAGGCGATGGCAAACCTGAATCCGGACGATCCGCTGCAGGAAGAGACCGGGGGTGCAGAAGTCAAAACACCCTGGACCAAAATTGATGATGTGTTTTATGAAGCCCGCGGCAGTGCCTGGGCCTTGTTGCACATCTTCCGG
>JAWOAO010000022.1:0-3206 GCA_046498485.1 Marinobacter sp.
GACATACCAGATCACCTCGCTGTTGGAAGAACCTTCACTGTTGCTCATGTCCCACAATGCTTTATAGTCATCGAAAAGCTGAAACTGACCTGAGTTGATCACTTCTTTGGCCAGGTTGGCAGCCTCAACATTTTTTCCGCGGGTAAGCAGTATCCGGGCTTTAAACGCTTGTGCCGTTAGGCTGGTGATACGTCCTCCTCTTTCCTTCACATCGGGACAGTTGGCAATGGCCACATCCAGATCATCCAAAATCTGATTGTAGATCACATCCACTTCAGTGGCTTCGGCCGTGGTGATAACTCCCTGCGACTCATCGACAGAAAAATGAGTTTTACCCCACATTTCCACAATATGCCAGTAATAAAAAGCACGAAGAAAGGAAACCTCACCCTGAAGCACCGCTTTGTTTTCCATTTCAACCTCATCCATACGGGCAAGAGCCGTATTACAAAAGTTAAAGGCCTTGTAATTCCATGCCCACAAATTATTCAAGCCACCATTGTCGGCTTTAAAATCGGAAGAATAATCATTAACAGGGGTATTGGTATGACCCGCTGCTTTGGTAAGAATATCAGTACTTGTAACCGTAAAATTGGTTGCTTCTTCGCGTCCATACCAGTAACGCAGAGGTGTATAGCAGGCATTCACCAGGCTCTCAACACCCTCAGGCGAATTGTAATAGGGATTGCTGGTCAATCCGCTTTTATTTGTCTCTTCCAGAAAATCTTCGCAAGAGACAAAACTGAATGAAATCAGTAATGAAAATGCTATTAATATGTTTGTCTTCATTTCAATCTGTTTATTTGTTCAAATTAAGATTTTAAACCCTTACAAAATCTGTTTTTAAAATTCCAGATTCACACCAAAAACAGTTTGCTTGGTAAGTGGATAGTTCAAACTACCACCACGTTCGGGGTCATAATTATCCAGATCGCTAAATGTGAAATGGTTTTTTAGAGTCACATAAAACCCCGGAAAATACCCGTGGGTCCGAAAGATACAAATAGGGAATGCCGGCGCGGCTACAGATTTTTGCCAGCCAGTGCGTGCGCTGAACGTCAATCGGCTGCACCCAGTCGCCCGCCGCCATGAGCTGGGGCGTGCGCAGATCAACGATGATATCCGCGTCGACACGACGAATCGCCTTCTTGGCATGCCGCTCGCTTTTCCAGCGGCTCACCGCCTGCGACACTGTCGTGACCCGATGGCGTCCCCAGCGCGCCAGGGTGGACTGTAGTGTCACGCCGAGTGGAGTGTCCGCCGCAATCAACAGAATATGCACTAGTGGGTCACGTGGTAGGTTCGGTAACGTTCAGAGTCGCTGTGCGGGCGCGGATCAGGGCGAGGTTTGCCGGCAAGGGTGATTCCCTTGTCAGGAAACGCAACGCCGGGCCGGCGCAAGCACAGCGCACCGGCTTAGAACGGGATGTCGTCGTCGAAATCGAAGTCCGGCGGCGTCTCGCTGGACGGAGAGGAGCTGCCAGCGGCCCCGGGCTTTCCAGCACCCCGACCAGGCGATTGCTGCTGGGGAGCACTCTGGTCGTACATGGGATCGGGACGGGACATTCCACCGCCATCTCCACCGCCCCCGCCACGACTGTCGAGCATCTGCATCTCGTTGGCAATCACTTCCGTGCTGTAGCGATCCTGGCCAGACTGATCCTGCCATTTCCGCGTGCGCAGCGTTCCTTCGACGTAGACTTTCGATCCCTTGCGCAGGTATTCCCCCGCGATTTCGGCCAGCTTGTTGAAGAATACCACCCTGTGCCACTCGGTACGTTCCTGAGGCTGGCCCGTCTGCTTGTCCTTCCAGACCTCGGAGGTCGCGACGCTGATGTTGGTGACAGCGCCACCCGATGGCATGTAGCGGGTTTCGGGGTCATTGCCCAGATTTCCCACCAGTATTACCTTGTTGACACCACGTGATGCCATGAATCGAATCCCCCGGAATATGCTGCAATCTTGCCGCGGACTATAGCAATCCCGCGGGGCGAATGCGACAGCCGAAAACGGTCAGGAGGCGGATGTGGCGCCCTGAGCAACCACGGGCGAGGCCGCCGTTACGCCCAGACTGCTGCGCACCCAGAACAGCCCGGGGATCAGGCACAGTACGAACAGACCCATCACGCCGCCGTACTGCAGCGCAAGGCCACCGAGGGCGCCACCCGTAAAGGCACCGATAAACTGGCAGGTAGAGTACACGCCAAGCGCCGTGCCTTTGCCGCCGGAAAAAACCGCCTTGCTGACCAGCGACGGCAGCGTCGCCTCGAGGTAGTTGACCGCCACGAAGTACAGCCAGAGGGCAACGCATAGCACCCAGGGCACGGCAAGCAGGGTCATTCCGGCGACCGACACCAGCAGCATGACAACCGTACCGACAAGCACTGGTCTTATCTTGCCATGGCGCTCGGCGAGGCGTAACAGCGGCAGCATCCCGATCAAGGATGCGACCAGAACCGGCAGATAGATCTTCCAGTGGGCCTCACGCGGCAGGGAGAGGGTGTCCTGAAGTGCAAACGGTATCACCAGGAAGCTGGCGGTCAGAATGAAGTGCAGACTGAAAACGCCAAAATTCAGCCGCCGCAGTGCCGGCGTTGCGAGGACACTGCGGATCATCCCGGGACGGGTCCCCACCTCTGCGTGTTCGCGGCTCACCACGCCGCGCGGGACCCCGAGAAAGACCACCACAATTCCGACCAGCGCGAGCACAAAAGTCAGCAGAAAGACACTGGACAAACCGCCAAAGCCTGCTACGACGGGACCGAGCACAAGGGACACCGCGAAGGACAGGCCGATACTGGCACCGACAATGGCCATGGCCTTGGTGCGCTGCTCCTCATCGGTCACGTCGGCCACCAGCGCCATGACGGTGCCGGCGATGGCACCGGCTCCCTGCAACAGGCGACCCACCACAATGCCGGGAACCGTCTCCGCGAGGCCCGCCACCAGGCTACCGGCAGCAAACATCAGCAGGCCGCCGAGAATAACGGGGGTTCTGCCAATACGATCCGACAACCAGCCAAGCGGAATCTGCAGAAGGGCCTGGCTGAAGCCGTAGGCACCGAGGGCAAGGCCGATCATCAACGGCGTGCCGCCGGGCATATCGACCGCATACAGGGCAAGCAGGGGCAGGACCATGAACAGGCCAAGCATGCGGAAACTGTAGAGAAGGGCGAGCGCACCAACCGCGCGGCGCTCTACCGAAG
>JAWOAO010000099.1:0-4186 GCA_046498485.1 Marinobacter sp.
CCTAAGATTCGCGTAATTTTCGCCAGTACACCCGCCTGATCGCTGATATTCATCCTGAGATAGTACCGCGTCCGAACCTCGTCTATGGGTTTTATGCTCTTGGGCTGATCCAGCGGGTGCAGGCGTGTTATGAGTCTGCGATGTCGAAGTGGCCAACCAACCGGCTGACGACGCTTTTGCAGGATGCGATAGCCCAGCACCAGCCGCCGATGGTTCATGGCCGACGCATCAAGCTACGTTACGCTCATCAGGGTGGCTCGAATCCTCCGGTAATCGTTGTCCATGGCAATCAGGTGGATTCTTTGCCCGGTGCCTATAAACGCTATCTGGAAAATACCTTCCGCAAAATCCTTAAGGTTGTTGGCTCACCGATCCGGTTTGAGTTCAAATCTGGTGAAAACCCGTTTGCACACAAGGTTGACCGTATGACGCCGCGGCAAAAGGTCAAGAAAGACACCGATGTCAAGAAAGGGCGGACCGTCAGGAAAACCCGGCAGAAAAGCATCAAACGCTGATTGCCGGGGTTTGGCGGGGGTGGCCTGGTTCAGGCCGCCCCTGAAGCCTCCACTTGCCTTGCCTGAACCGCGGTCAGGGCGATGGTGAAGACGATATCTTCGACCAGTGCACCCCGTGACAGGTCGTTGACCGGTTTTCTCAGGCCCTGAAGCATTGGCCCGACACTCACCACGTTGGCACTTCGCTGAACGGCCTTGTAGGTCGTGTTACCGGTGTTGAGGTCAGGGAACACGAAGACCGTCGCCTTGCCCGCCACCTTGCTGTCGGGTGCCTTGGCCCGGCCAACGCTTTCAATGGCCGCAGCATCATACTGCAGTGGTCCGTCAATCAGCAGGTCAGGGCGTCTTTCGCGGGCAATTCGGGTCGCTTCCCGAACCTTGTCAACGTCGACGCCCGTCCCGGATTCTCCTGTGCTGTAACTGATCATGGCCACTACTGGCTCAATCCCGAAGGCTTCTGCGGATTCAGCGCTCTGAATGGCAATATCTGCCAGTTCTTCGGCGTCAGGGTCGGGATTGATGGCGCAATCACCGTATACCAGTACCTGCTGGGGCAGCAGCATGAAAAACACCGAGGATACCACTTTGGCATTGTCGTGGGTTTTGATCAGCTGCATTGCCGGCCTTACCGTGTTGGCCGTCGTGTGAATAGCGCCAGAGACCAGCCCGTCGGCCTCATCCATGGCGACCATCATGGTGCCCAACACCACGTTGTCCTCCAGCATGGCTTCGGCCATGTCGTGGGTCAGTCCTTTGTGTTTGCGCAGTGCCACCATCGGTGCGATGTAACGCTCCCGGACGGTTTGTGGATCCAGGATTTCCAGATCGTCGGGCAACTCGAGACCCTGTGAACTGGCGACCGATCGTATCTCTTGAGGATTTCCGATCAGCACGCATCGGGCAAGGTGGCGCTGGTGGCAGACAATAGCGGCCTGAACTGTTCGAGGTTCAATGCCTTCCGGCAGCACGATTCGTTTATTGGCTGCCCGCGCCCGCTCTGATAGCCGATAACGGAAGGCGGGCGGCGATAACCGGCTCTGTCGCGGAACCCTCAGATGTTCCTGTAGCCAGTCGGTATCCATGCGGGTAGCAACGGACTCCATGGCTTGCTCGATCCGTTCCGGATCATCGATCGGTATGGTGGTCGACAGGTTGGCTAGCATCTGGGCGGTTTCGTAGGTATTTTTAGCAGAACTCAATACCGGCAAACCCGTGTCGAGCGCCCGTCTGCATAGCTCGATAACCCGATCGTCCGGCATCAGGCCACCGGTGAGCATAAGCCCTGCAAGGGGGACGCCATTCAGAGCGGCGACGGCTGTGGTCACGACAATATCTTCCCGATCGCCCGGCGTGACCATCAAGGTGCCGGGTTTCAGGGTCTCGGTCATGTTGCGGATGGAGCGGGCGCAGACCGAAACCCGCTGAACACGTCGGGAATGCATCTGGCCTTCATGAAGAACCTGAATTTCAAGTTCTCGGGCCACATCGGAAACCCGAGGTGCCTGGAGCTCTGGTTGCCAGGGAATCTGACCTAGCAGATGGAAGCGTTTGGAGCGAAAAACCTTACAGGATTCCCGGTAGTCGATGGCTGGGCTCTGCTGACCGGGTTGATAATCCAGCGCAATACCGGACTTTTCCGGCTCACCGACCTTATTCAGAATGACCGCGATCACGTCCGGGTCGGAAGAGGCAGCAAACAGCCTCGCTGAAAAATTCAGTTCTTCATCAATCTGACTCGCAGTGCAGGCTTTGGGTGTGCTCACCAGAATCACTTCGGAGCCAAGGTTGCGGGCCACTTCTACGTTCAGTCGGGCAATGTAGGCTTCGCTCCGGTCGGGCACCAGACCTTCGATAATGACGACGTCGAAATCTTTCGCGACCTTTTGATACTCACCGACAATGGTTTCAAGCAGCAGATCTGCTTTGCCTTGATTCAGTTGTTGTTGCGCGTCTTTCAACGGAATAGGGTCGGGCGTCTGAAGGTGGCTCCGCACCCTGACAAATTCCACCGATGAGTCCTTGCCTTCATTGTGCAAGGCCTCGCCCCGGTGGACGGATTGACTGAAAGGCTTGTAAAAGCCAACGCTTACACCCTCGCGCTCGAGTGCTCGCAGCAGCCCCAGGCAGACCGATGTCAGCCCTGAGTCGAGAGAGGTCGGGGCGATAAATAAACTCTTTGCCATAATAGGTTCCGGTTGCATCCTTGGAGGTTCAGTTTACGTTGGCGAGCCGGCTTGCTTCCCTGGCAATGACCAGCTCTTCGTTGGTCGGGATCACCAGTACCGAAAATCGGGAGTCGGCATCACTGATATGACCTTCACTGAACCGGCCATGGTGAGCGTTCAGGTCTGCATCGAGCGTGATTCCAAGCAGCTTCAGATGGTTCACGGTTTGAGTCCTGATCCGAGCGCTGTTTTCACCAATACCGCCGGTAAATACCAGGGCATCGAGCCGGTTGAGCGAGACCATCATGGCACCAAAGTACTTTGCCAGGCGGTAACAGAACACATCGATGGCCAGTTTCGAGGGATCGTGGCCATGGTCGGCCAGCTCACACAGTGAGCGCATGTCACTGGTCTGGCCAGAAAGTCCAAGTAGCCCGCTCTCCTGGTTGAGCACCCGATGAGCCTCGCTGGCGCTGACGCCTCGGCTCGCCAGGTAGTCAAACAGGCCCGGATCTATGTCACCGCTGCGAGTTCCCATCACCAGACCTTCGAGGGGGGTGAGCCCCATACTGGTATCCTTGCTGATTCCATCCTCGATCGCGGTAATACTGCAGCCGTTACCCAGGTGGGCAGAAATAATCGAGGTAGTGGCCGGGGTTCTGTTGAGCCGGCGAGCAGCCTCCTGGACCATAAAGAAATGACTGGTGCCATGGAAACCGTAGCGGCGAACGGCCCAGTCACGATAGTAACGCTCTGGCAGAGCATACAGGTAGGCCCTTGGCGGCAGGGTCTGATGAAACGCGGTGTCAAACACGGCGATCTGGAGGCTGTCAGGGAACAGCTTTCGGGTGGCCTCTATGCCAATCAGGTTCACTGGATTGTGCAGTGGCGCCAACGAGGCGCAGTCTTCGATAGCCTGAATGGTGTTATCGTCGATCAGAGCCGCCTCCCGGAATGACTCACCTCCGTGCACAACCCGGTGCCCGATCGCCACCGGCCTGCCCTGCATCAGTTTCCGGTCTACAAACGCCTTCACCAGAGCCTGCACGGCTTGTTCATGCGATGCCTTGGCGGGCAGCGGAACCGGGGCTTCATCCCCTGAGATCCGTGCGCTGGCGCCGGAGTTGTTCAGACGTTCTGCCAATGCGGAGGTTATCTTTTGGTGCCTAGTATCGAACAGCGCGAGTTTTACTGATGAGCTGCCGCAGTTTACGACCAGTATTGTTTCGTCCATGCCTGATGCCGTGGTAGTAGTGGTGGGTGGTTCAGATGGTTACCCGATGGTGGGTTTCAAGCCAGTGCATGAAGTCCTGTTCGGATAATGGGTGACTGTAGAAATAGCCTTGAGAGTAGTCGCAGCCTTCATGCTTGAGGAAATGGGTCTGCGCTTCTTGCTCGACACCCTCTGCGATGACGGTCAGTCCGAGGCTGTGGGCCATATTGATAATCGCGCGCACCAGCGATGCGTCGCCACTCTCACTCAACACGTCCTGAATGAAGGACTTG
>JAWOAO010000134.1:0-4325 GCA_046498485.1 Marinobacter sp.
GATTGTATCCGTGCCGTTGAGTGGGGAATCGAGGAATTGTCGGGGTTTGCTGAGGCGGTCGAGT
Organism: Marinobacter sp.; assembly: GCA_046498485.1. Lineage (GTDB taxonomy): Bacteria > Pseudomonadota > Gammaproteobacteria > Pseudomonadales > Oleiphilaceae > Marinobacter. The sequence continues at coordinate 65 of JAWOAO010000134.1, forward strand.
TCGAAGGGCGAACTGTCTTGTCCGAGTTAAAGAAAGGTGCTTCCGCTCGGCCTTCATCAGCCGGCCCACACCTTTCTTTAACTCGGACAAGACAGTTCGCCCTTCGAACTCGACCGCCTCAGCAAACCCCGACAATTCCTCGATTCCCCACTCAACGGCACGGATACAATCATCAATAACCGACTCCGCCATTTTTGCCGTCAGATTGCAGTGTTCCCGCCCGAAGCGAACCATGGTATTTCGGTTAGGAAAGTCCTTGGTGCGGCCCAGCTTGAGAGCCAACGTGTCCGCCTCCAGATATACTGTGGTATTGACGATGTCATAGGCAGGTGACAGCCAAGCTTTACCCGCCGAAGCATCCCGGTACAGCATGGCGAAGTTTTTGAGGTGCGCATCGCCGTTGCCAACCAGCACCGACACGCAGAGCGACCGGAACAGGATTTCAAGATCGCGATTGGGCTGATCTGAATAGATTCCTACTGCCTTGGCAACTTGCTCATAACTGCGCCGGTACTTGTCCTCCGCCACCAGCCCCATCAGTCCGCAGATATCCTCCATCCCCAGGCGCTCGCTGTCAGCGCCGATATCAAAACGGCACATGATGAACAAACGGGCATTTTCTGACAGATGAAATTCCGGTACAGCAAGCCCCGCCTCCCGGGCAATGGACATACAGACGAATTCATTCACGGTCAGGTCCGGAAATTCCGGGCCAGCCGCCTTCACAATAAGTTCTGGTAGGAAAATAGCAGATTTCGGTTCCGTGCTTTCAGGCACCAGTACTTTCGGTTGAACGCCTGCGATGGTTGTCTGCTCCAGATAGCGATCAACCAGTTGTTCAAACAACTCCGGGTTGTGTGCTTTGACCAAGGTTTGAAGAGAGGTTCCCTCCACGGTTTTTCGTGTGACCCCCTTCGACTGAAAACCCAGGCGACCAATAGATCTATCACCCTGGAGTGCCAGAAAAAACATCTCGTCCACGGTAGCGTGTTTACGGAACCTTTCAATAATACGCTGCCTCAGATAGCCTTCCGGCAGATTCATTTCGAACACAGGATGGAGCGTGGATCTTCTGAATTCGCTGGATCGCACTGGCATGGTCAGCGAAACGCTTTGTGCCTCATCCGCCGATGTATCGTAGGCAAAACAAAACTGGGAGTGTTTCTGCAACTCGCCAACCAGCTTTCCTGAGACGGATACATCCAGCGTTTTTATTTTCTGCGTCATTCATCGTCCTCGGGCGGGAACAGTGCTTCGAGGTCATCCAGAGTTGGTCGATCAACCACTTTGAATTCCATTGCAAGCCCGAGCGCAGCCAAAACCCGTTGAAGGTCAGTGATGCGGCCGGTATAGCGACCAGTCTCCATTTCGCTGATGCGCTTGCGCAACACCCCGGTCTCATCCGCCAGCGCTTGTTGGGTTTGATACCCCAGCGTCTTCCGGCGATCTCGCAAATAACGCCCAAGTTTTTCCGGATCGGAAGTCATAAGAACACCCAAATTGTCCCAATATGCTCTCAACAATAGCATTAAAAAGAAATTTAGGCATATATTGGGACATTTTGGAGGTTGATCAGTACCCGGTGCTTTTCTCGTCCAGATCAAACTCAAACTGATTCGCACGTCGCACTTCGGTTGTGAAACGACCGGACGGGTCCAGCTCAAACCAGCGATAACCCGGCGCCAGCGGCTCTACCGCGAATTTGCTGGACGCCGTGGCGAACTGGATGCAGGTGGACGGCGTGGCCAGCAATTGCACGCCGTTCCGCTGCTGCTGCAGCTCCTGGTGGATATGGCCCCAGAGCACGATTTTGACCTGGGGGTGTTTATCGATAACCCGCCAGAATTCATCGCGGTTGGTCAGGCCGATCTTTTCCATCCAGTCTGCGCCAATGTCCACGGGGTGGTGATGCAGGCAGATCATGGCGGGCAGATCAGGCTGTTCCGAGAGCGCGCGATCCAGAAACTCCAGTTCGCCGGAGGACAGCTCACCGAACACCTTGCCGTGCACCGAAGAATCGAGCATCACAAAATGCCAGCCGCCCTGAACCCGCTGATGCTGGTTTGACTGAAACTCCTCGGCAATCGCGTTCATCCGCGCAGAGTCGTCATGATTACCCGCAATCCAGAGGGCGGGACAATCAAAAGCCGCCAATTGCTGACCAAGATATCGATAGGCTTCAGCGGACGCGTCCTGGGCAAGATCACCGGTCGCCAGAATCAGATCCGGCTGACCCTGGACCCGCAGCACCTCATCGATCACGGCAGCCAGGCTGTCACGGGTATTCACCCCCAGCAACGCGCCGTCTGCCGTCGCCATCAGGTGCGGGTCGGTCAACTGCAAAACCCTTAGCGGGCGCTGGAATTCAGAGTTGGTCATGCAGGCCCTGTTGTTGTCTATTGCAACCGATTGAAATAACAGACAAGTGTACGACGGCTGAGTTCAGTTTATTCACTCAGGAATGGAAGACAAGTCACATTCTGACCCGATTCGCCGAAGATTTTGCGGCATTTGACAACTATGGCACAGGGCTCAACCCCGGCAAGCTAACAACCGCTCAGTCGACACCCTGACCGGCGGTCCAGGCAGCATACTCCATTGGCAGGTGGCCAAAGCGCAGGCAATAGTCCAGCCAGTCGGCGAGAAAGCCGTTTACCTGAACCTTCTCATCCGGATGATGCATAAACCGGTTCGGGTAATCATTCACCGGAGCAATTTGCCGTTGCCGGTAGCAACTGACAACCTCCGCCATGGCCGCATCGTGATACACGCGAACGGTCATCCGGGGATTGTTGAGCCAGCGGCCACTGTTATGGATCTGCTCCAACAGCAGGGTTTCGGTGAACCTGGCCGTTTGCAGCACTTCAATGCGCACACGGCCCAGGTACTGATGTTCCTGGTGCAGTTCGATGTCACACACCGGCTGACCGCCCGCCTCCAGCTTGCGCAACTTACGCAAGCGCTGGTAGTTGCCATCGCACAGCGCCCCGAGTTGGCGCAGATCCGGCACGTAGGGCTTGCGCCGTTTCACCCACTCGGTCATGCCCGCCACTCCTGGCGCAGCCTGTCCCGATTCAGTTGCAGCCACTGGATGGCGATGATGGCAGCGGCGTTGTTGATGCGGCCGTCGGCAATCATGGCAAAGGTGTCTTCGGCGGAGACCACATGAGACAAGATGTCTTCGTGCTCATGCTCCACGCCGAAGACACCACCGGCATCGGCGGTGCTGACCTGGCCGCAATACAGGTGGATCATTTCGGTGGTGCCGCCGGGGGACACCAGGTAATCACATATTTTATCGAGGCGACTGAAGCTCAGGCCAGCCTCTTCCTGGCCTTCGCGCTGGGCAACGTCTTCCGGGCTTTCGCCGTCTTCGTTCATGCCGGCCACGAGTTCCAGCAGCCAGGGCGACTGATTGCGGCCGAGGGCGCCGAGGCGGAACTGCTCCAGCAGCACCACCTGGTCGCGTTCCGGGTCATAGGGGAGCACACAGGTGGCATCGCCGCGGATGAAAAGTTCGCGGGTAAAGGTGGGCATGTGATGGCCATCAAAGCGTGGGTGCGTCAGCCAGAGCTTGTCCATGCGGAAAAAGCCCTGGAACACGGTTTCGCGCTTTTCGATGTTGACGTCGTTGGCATTGAACTGGAACGGTGTCGGCATGGGTGCTTCCGGTTACGTGTTCGATTTTGAACGATAGCCGGAACTATGGCGGGGGTGCAAGTTACGGCTTCAGCATTCAGGATCCAGTGTCTGACAGGCCCTGGGACAGACTTTTCAAAACACTTTACGACTGGTGTCGAGTTCTGGTTCTGACCCCCGCCTTTAAGCTTGGGGGGATGGACGTGTCAGGTAGGGCCTCCAAAAACACGCTCCTTCGGCCCATCCCTGGGGCGCTTGGGCTCCGCCCCTCAGCGCTAACTGCTCCTGCGTCGCGCTGAGGGTCCTGGGCAGGCCATCCTTGGCCAGCCCGTGAAGAGCTATTCGCTCTTCACCCATGGCTCCGCACAGTTTTGGGAAGAAGGGGCCCATTGGCCTCTCGGTATTGGAGTTAACCTCTCTACTGCATCAGGGGTGAGTCGGGTATTTCCATGTCGACACCTTCCACACCGGTTTCCGCTGCCAGAACCTGAAGGTACTGACGGAACGCCCGTCTGGTGACGCTTTCGCTCAGATACTGCCGTATCTGGGGTTTCACATGCTCATAGGGCAGCTGTTCGCCGTCGATGCGTTGGTCGACTCTTACGATGTGCCAGCCGTAGCG
>JAWOAO010000136.1:0-3278 GCA_046498485.1 Marinobacter sp.
CGAAGGCTGGATGCGCGCCCAGGGTGCCTGCCAGGGCGACCTCAGATAATTCGAGAGAAGCGCTGGCTGGCGCCTTCCTTGCGGTACATATCAAAGATCTGACAAATGGCCCGAATCAGCAACCGGCCCGCCGGTTGCACCTGCAGTACCGAACCAGTATCGGCAATCAACTCATCCTGAATCATCGGGGTCAGGCGGTTCAGTTCATCGGTAAAGTAGCGATCGAAGTCCTCCCCCCACTGATCGGTAAACTGTTTGCGATCCAGGCGGAACTGGCAAATCAGCTGGCCGATCACCCAGCGGCGAATCCGGTCATCCCGGCTCAGGCCGACGCCCCGGATAATGGCCAGCTCGCCGGCATCAATGGCGGCTTCCCAGGACGGCAGATCGTGGTTGTTCTGAAAATAGGCATCGTCGGTCTGACCAATGGCAGATACGCCCAATGACACCAGATCACAGTCTGAATGGGTAGTGTAGCCCTGAAAATTCCGGTGCAGGCGACCTTCGCGCTGGGCCACCGCCAGGCTATCGTCCGGCTTGGCGAAGTGGTCCATGCCGATGTATTCGTAGCCGGCTTCCAGCAGACGGTTGATGGTATTGTGCAAGATGGTCAGCTTCTGCTGCGGGCTCGGCAGGGTGTCCAGCTGAATCCGGGTTTGCGGGTAGAACCGGTCCGGCAGGTGGGCGTAGCTGAACACCGAGAGCCGGTCTGGCGACAGCTCAATCACCGAATCCAGCGTCTCGGCAAAGCTTTCCGGAGTCTGGTACGGCAAGCCGTAGATCAGGTCCAGGTTGATGGAGCGGAAGCCAAGCTGGCGCGCCTCGTTCAGCACCGCCTCGGTCATCTCCCGGGGTTGAACCCGATTGACCGCTTTCTGCACCTGTGGATTCAAATCCTGAACGCCCAGGCTGATACGGTTAAAACCGAGGTCCCAAAGGGTGGGCAAGGTATCCTGGTCGACTTCCCGCGGGTCGATCTCGACGCTGTAGTCGCGGTCATCGCCGGACTGCAGATTGAACAATTCGCCATAACCGGCCATCAGGTGCCGCATGACATCTTTCGGCAGGAAAGTCGGTGTGCCACCGCCCCAGTGCAGCTGTTTCACCGGCCGGTCGGCCCCGAACAGTTTTGACTGGATAGCCGCCTCTTTCAGCACCCGCTCGACATAGGGCATGGCCTTGTCACGCTTTTTGGTGATCACTTTGTTGCAGGCGCAGTAGTAGCAGAGGTGGGCGCAGAACGGCAGGTGTGTGTACAGTGAGATCGGGCCGCCGGCGGCCTTGCTGCGGCCAGCGGCTTTTACCATGTCGTCAATGCCGTAGGTTTGGGTAAACTCCACCGCCGTCGGGTACGAGGTGTAACGGGGGCCGCTCAGATCATAGCGGCGAATCAACGCCTCATCCCAGATAAAGGCGGGCAGGTTACTTTCTGCTGCGGTCTTGGAAGACATAGTAAGAACTCTAAGGTCGGAAATGATCGGCAAGCCGGAATGCGCCCATTATGCCTGATTGGCCCCGGGCACCACTTGATGCGTATCATCCGGAGTGTATCAGCCTGATCACTGAATCGCCCTTGCGCCGATGGCGTAGCTTGGCTACCTCTTTAGGATAAGGCTCGGAGCCTTCAGTAATGGCCAAGCAGTTTCCACCACAAACCACCAACGACTACCCAAATGAGTAGATTCACCACGCTCATGATAAAGCCGGCTTTCCACCATTCGCCCAAGGTCAGGTAGCCCGAACCGAAAATGACCGGCGAGGTGCCGGTGGCGTAATGGGTCAAGGTCATCATGATCGAAGACGTAGCCGCCATAATGAGCACGAATGGCATGGCCGGTGCCCCGAGGCTGAGGCCAACGGTCAGAAACGCGGCCATCATGGCCGTGATGTGCGCAGTGGTACTGGCAAAAAAGTAGTGGGTGTAAAGGAAGGTCAGCACCAGAAGCGCAGACGCTCCCGCCCAGCCCAGTCCCATCATGGCAATCCAGTCCCGCATATTGGCAGAAAACCAGGCAATCAGGCCGGTTTCGTAAAGCTGGCTCGCCATCATGATCAGTGCGCCAAACCACAGCAGCGTATCCCAGGCATTTTTTTCTTTCAGCACATCCTCCCAGGTCAACACCCCGGTCAGCAGCAGCATGGAAAGACCGATAAACGCAGTCGTCGTGGTGTTAAGCGTGACCGCAGCGCCCAGGAAAAGCGCAGGGATATCCGCCCATAGTAAAAGCAGCACCAGAAAGACGAACAACATGATGCCTTCATCTCGACTGATTTTGCCCAGCTCGGCCAGTTTGTCCCGTGCCATTTGAGTAGCGTTAGGCGTTTCCTTGATTTCCGGCGGATACAGCAGGTATAGAATGTAAGGCATCGCCAGAATAGCAACCAGGCCTGGAAGCAGCATGGCGACCGCCCAGGTCAGCCAGCTTAGCTGAATCTCCGCGCCGGTGGCAGCTGAGATAAGCTGTACAGTCAACGGGTTGGGCGCGGTGGCCGTAATGAACATGGCAGAGGTAATAGGGTTGCTATGGTAATTCACCAGGGCCAGATACTTGCCGATTTTGCCAGAGGTGTTGTTCTCTGGGCCTGAGTCAAAACTAAGGGCAATAGAGCGCATAATGGGGTGGATAATGCCGCCGCCCCGGGCGGTGTTGCTGGGCGTTACCGGCGCAATGCAAAGCTCCGAGAAGGCGAGACCATAGCCGATCCCCAGTGTCCGCTTGCCCAGGATGGAAATGAAATAATAGCCAATACGGGCTCCCAGGCCGGTTTTGATCAATCCGCGTGAAATCATAATTGCAATCGCGATTAGCCAGATGAGCGGGTTGGAGTAACTGCTCAAGGCAACAGTGATGGCTTCGCCTGGCGTATCGCCGGTGACGCCGCTTGCCGCGACAATGGAAATAGCAACGACGGAGATCGCGCCAATGGGCATGGCTTTACCGATGATGGCGACAATGGTGCCGACAAAGATCGCTAACATGAGCCATGCGTTGGGCGTAAGCCCTGCGGGCAAGGGAATCACTAGCCAGATCAACAGTGTGACGGCTACGGCAATAGCGGTCGACCAGGGCTTGAAAGGAAGTGTCGACATAGTGCAGACCCATCGGTTAAAAGCAACCTTCAACGCTATGTCCGATATAAACGCCTTGGCGCGCCAGTGTCCAATTAAGTCTGTATATGCGGGCCGGCTCATTGATACCCGGAATTCATCAACCTCTCATCTGAACCGCACTTGCGCCGATGACGTATTGTGCTTACCCCTTAACACTAAACCCCGT
>JAWOAO010000229.1:0-3124 GCA_046498485.1 Marinobacter sp.
CAACAGAAGCCGAGAGCTTGCCGAGTCCGTCGAACGAGGCATTATAGAACGCTGCAATCTCGGTAATATCCTGATCTTCCTTGTAGCCCTGACTAACTACCAGCTTAACCGGGCCAAAAGCCGGCGCATCATAGCGTACCCTGTCATAACGCGCTTCAAAATCCTGGTTTCTAATCGACTTCATGAGCGTCGGGCCGTTGCCCGCCTCATCCACAAACCTCAGGGCTCCACCAACCAGCGCCAGATCCGGGAAAGAGGCCACCTTGGTGCCCGACAAGTCAGATTCCGTGGCACCATCGCCGGCACCAGAGCCCTGCCCTACAGAGATCTTGCCGAAGCGGCCGGCAGCAAACAGGTTGACGTGGCGTTCGTCCCAGTTGCCTTTAATGGTGCGGTTATCCGGAGTTACCTTGTTTGAGGGGTTGTGCTGATATTCAAACTCCACATGCGCACCCACCTTCAGATCAATATCTTTCAGATCGGTGCTGATACGCGCACCTACGCGACTTGAGGCGTAGTCGTTATCAACAATGTACTGCTCGGAACCTTCACCGGTATCGGCGTGCATGATCGCCATGTTGATATGGCCGTAAAAATCTACGTTCAGGTCCGGCACTTCCGCCTTCTGGGCAAAAGCCGGCGCAGACGCCAGGCCGGCAACAGCGATGCACAGTGCGAGTTTCTGTTTTTTCATTCTGATTCTCCAGTTATGGAAGATGGAACATTTCCGTGGCATGGCGGCCAAGGTATTGGAATGGCGGGGTGCAAGTTTTGACTGATGTCATTTTTGTGAGGGTGTTTGTGGCCCACTAAGGGCTAGTGCTTATATTTTCGGGAGGGGTTATCCGGGCAGGCGGTTCTCACCCATCTTCGGGGACTGGATACATCTCATCGGGGATCTGCTCGAACAAAGGCGTTTTCTCTTTCTCGAATTTGTTTAATCCAGTACCGAATCACGGCAAGCATGGCAGCGTCTCCGATGATGATCAGGTCGTGTTGGTCAATCAGCTATCTTCCGGTGTTGCTGGGAAGGTATACAGGTCATGACGGTTCCGGGGGATATTGTTGTTTTCACCATGGCTAAATACCACCTGAAACAGTTGCAGAGAACCCGCCCGGAACGCACCGATGGAGCCGGAAAGGTACATGCGCCAGGCCCGAGTGAAATGTTCGCCGTACATCTCGGTGACCTGATCCTCGTTCTGGTCAAAGCGTTCCTTCCAGTGGGTCAGGGTCTGGGCGTAATGCAATCGTAGGTTTTCCACATCCATCACCGAGAAATCATTGGCCTCGCAGATGCCCATGATTTCTCCGATGCTGGGAGGATACGCCCCGGGGAAAATGCGTTTTTCAATCCAGGCATTCGTCGGCATGGGCCGATTGCGGCCAATGCTGTGCAGCAGGGCCAGCCCGTCAGGCTTAAGGTTGCGTTTGATGAGATCGGACAGGGCCGGGTAATTCTCCTTGCCCACATGTTCGAGCATGCCGATGGAAACAAAAGCGTCGTATTCACCGCTGATGTTGCGGTAATCGTCTTCTATAAAGTCGATCAGATGGTCCAGTTGCTGGCGCTTTGCCTCTTCCCGGGCATAGGTAATCTGCTCGCGGGAAATGTTGTAAGCATGGACTTTCACACCGTAATTGCGTGCCATATAGCGGGCCAGTCCTCCCCAGCCACAGCCAGCCTCGACTACGGTCATGCCCGGCCTCAATCGCAGTTTGCGGCAGACATGCTCCAGCTTCGCCAGTTGAGCCTGCTCAAGGGTCACGTCCGCTGTCTCATAATAGGCGCAGGTGTATTGCATTTCAGCCTGATCGAGCCACAGACGATAGAACTCATTGCCAAGGTCGTAATGATGATGGATATTCTCTTTAGCCTCGTCGACACCAGTGGAGCGGGGAGCGTGGTTTTTCCACAGCGTCCCAAGCCATTTGGGCCAGTTCTGCATAGCGCGGTGGATGTGCCGGTACAGCGTTTCCGTCAGGTCCGTGAGTTCGCCGTTCAGCAGCTGAAGCCGACCCGCGCTGTAGAGATCCCCGAAAGCCAGATGGGGGTTGGAAGCCAGGGCCAGTAGCGCTTTGGGATCAGTCAGTTGCAGGGTGAAATCTGCCGGGCCCTGATCCGGCTCTATCGTCTCTCCGTTCCACAGGCGGAACCTAACCGGAGGGGACCCTGCCATTCGCAGCAGCTTGGCAATCATCCAGCGTTCGTAATGATGCGGCTCGCGGTCGACCTGAAAGTCTTCGCTAGGCATGGTCATCACATGCCCCCGGTTGCTGATGGGCTGAGATGGCCCTTGCTCTGTATCCCTTTCGGCCCTGTTGTCCATAGCTACTTTATCCCTTGTCGTAGCGGTCACTGTCATTCAGCAAGGTGCGTGGCCCCAATTTCGCTAGGGGAAGGCGACCATCTTTTGCTGGTTTTCGTCCCAGAGTTTGAGCCGGAAGGTGTGCAGGCTCTGGCGCAAGGTCAAAGGCTCTTTGGCGCGCACAGCGGAAACCTCGTCGTAACACTCGGGCAAACGATAATTGGGGATACGGGCGTTGAGGTGGTGGATATGGTGATACCCGATGTTCGCCGAAAACCAGCGCAGAATAGTCGGCAATTGATAGAAAGAGCTACCTTCCATGGCGGCCCGCAACGGGTCCCAATCGCCTTTTCGGGCCCAGTAACCGCCTTCGAACTGATGCTGGACGTAAAACAGCCAGATGCCGCCCATGCCGGCTAGCCATAGCACAGGCAGCTGAATCAATAAATAAGTCTGCCAGCCAATCGTTTGGGCGGCGATCAGGAATACGCCGACGATGGCAAGATCGGTGAATACGACGCTTTTACGTTCTTTGTGCTGCACTTTTCGGCTCGGCAACCGGTTGCTCAGCAAGAAATTGAAAATGGCGCCAAAGCCCAATAGCACCACGGGATTACGGTAGAGCCTGTAAAGCCAACGCTTAAGTCTCGGCGCCTGATTGTATTCGCGTACGGTGAGCGTCCAGATATCGCCAAAGCCGCGGGTATCGAGATTGGCGTAGCTGACGTGGTGGCGAAGGTGGCTGAGGCGCCAGTCGTCGAATGACGTAAAGACGAGGATCCCCAAAAGGCGCCCTATCCAGGTATTGGCACGTT
>JAWOAO010000334.1:0-5414 GCA_046498485.1 Marinobacter sp.
GATGAACCGGGCCTACCTGATTCTTACCGACTCCGGTGGCATTCAGGAAGAAGCGCCGTCTTTAGGCAAACCCGTGCTCGTCATGCGTGAAACCACCGAGCGGCCCGAAGCCGTCGAGGCCGGCACCGTCAAGCTGGTCGGCACGGATACCCAGGTCATCTGCACGGAAGTGCAGACCCTGCTGGATGACCCGCAGGCCTACCTGCGCATGAGCCGCGCCCACAACCCGTATGGCGACGGCAAAGCGTGCCAGCGCATCATCCAGGCGCTGGCGGCCGAGGGCGCGCGACACTAAGTAAGCATCAAATTCGTTGGCAACAAGAAAAACGGGGGACACAATGCAAGTAAAGACACTATCCGTCATCGGGCTGGGCTACATCGGCCTGCCGACCGCGGCCATCCTGGCCTCGCGCCAGTACAAAGTCATCGGCGTGGACGTTAACCAGCACGCGGTCGACACTATCAACGCCGGCAACATCCATATCGTCGAGCCGGACCTGGACATCATCGTCCGCAGCGCGGTATCCGAAGGCTACCTGCGCGCCGTCACCCAGCCCGAACCGGCCGATGCCTTCCTCATGGCCGTGCCCACGCCGTTCCTCCCAAGCGAAAACGGCGAGCCACCCAAGGCCGATCTCAGCTACATTCAGGCCGCCAGCCAGGCGCTGGCCCCCGTGCTGCGACCCGGCAACCTGGTGGTGCTGGAATCCACCAGTCCGGTCGGCACCACCGAAAAGATGGCCGAATGGCTGGCAGCAGCCCGCCCGGACCTGACCTTCCCGCAGACCCATGGCGAAAGTTCCGACATCCGCATCGCTCACTGCCCGGAGCGTGTGCTGCCCGGCCATGTCATCCGCGAGTTGGTTCAGAACGACCGTGTGATCGGCGGCATGACGCCCAAATGCTCCAAAGCCGCCTGCGATCTCTACCGCATCTTCGTCGAGGGCGAATGCATTCTAACCACTACGCGTACGGCCGAGCTGGCCAAGCTAACCGAAAACAGCTTCCGCGACGTCAATATCGCGTTTGCCAACGAACTTTCCATGATTTGCGATAAGCTCGAAATCAGCGTCTGGGAGCTCATACGTCTGGCCAACCGCCATCCGCGCGTCAACATCCTGCAGCCTGGCGCGGGCGTTGGTGGTCATTGCATTGCCGTCGACCCCTGGTTCATCGTCGATGCCTGTCCAGAACAAGCAAAGCTGATCCAAAGCGCGCGTGAGGTCAACGATCACAAACCCGAATGGGTAGTCGAAAGGATTAAGGTCGCCATCGCAGATGCCATGGCAAAGAAACCATGCAGTACGGTGGCCGACGTGAACGTCGCGTGCCTCGGCCTGGCCTTCAAACCGGATATCGATGATTTACGCGAAAGCCCCGCATTGGAAATCACCCGGAAGGTCACGCAGCTGGGTTGCCGCGTCGTGGCCGTGGAGCCCAATATCGATACACTACCGCCGTCGTTGAATCGGCCAGAGATACCGGTGCAAACGCTCGACGAAGCGCTGCGAGCAGCCGACGTGGTTTGTGTGCTGGTTAAGCATCACCCGTTCATCAAAGCAGTCGATGCCCTGCGCAGTCACCCAATGGTGATTGATGCTGTTGGCCTGTTCGATTGACATGGGCATGAGTCAATCACAAGTCGCAAGAGCCGCAGCCGAGGTCGCCGAAGGCAACTATGCCGCGGCGTTGGAAATTTACCAGCGCCTGGGTCAGCAGCTGGGCCCGGCAAACTTCGAAGCCAATATTAAACTTTGCCAGCGGCGTCTGAATGGGCACGCTGCTGGCGAACATTCCGCGTCAAAGCCCGTCCTGCAGCAACGGGCAAAGCTTGGCGAGCTGTACCAACCTGACGCTGTTGAATTGCGGCAATACGATCCGTTCTGGCATACCCTGCCGGTTGCTGTGGGCCAGCAATTGATCATAGAGGGCGCTGTTGAATATCGCGGCGCCGCCGCGGTCAAGGACCGGAAAGCGGTCCTCCTGCTCAACAGCTTTGATGCAAAGGGAAAACTGCTGGACCGCCCCTGCGGAAAGATGGCCAAGAGCGGTCACCTCAAGGCCTACTTCAAATACCTGCCATGCACCCGCAACCAGATTCAGGAATTGCACAGCTTCAGCGTGCCCGCCGGAGTCGAAGAGATTCGAGTCGGGCTGTGTGGCTTCAACCAGGAAGAAGGCGAGCAGGTCATCCTGCGCGAACTGCGCGTCAGACCCAGGCTGCGCAAGTCGTGGCCCTCGCAATTTGTGCCACCCAGCCCACAGGCTGCGGAAATTAGTATTCTCGGCTGGCCCGAGCACCCGCCAAACGGCAAGCCCTATGTTATCGGCATCATGGACGAGTTCACCACCGGCTGTTTCGAGCAGGATGTGAACCTGATTCAGCCACGCCCGGATAACTGGTACGCCCTGGCCGAAAAGTACAAGCCCGAGCTTTTCTTTATCGAAAGTGCCTGGAAGGGTAACTACGGCAGCTGGCAATACCGCGTGGGCGAGTACGCCAACAAGCCGGGCCAGGAAGTCGCGCATATCTGCGAATACGCTCGCCAGAGGGGCATACCCACCGTTTTCTGGAACAAGGAGGACCCAGTCCACCACGACAAGTTCATGTGCAGCGCCAGGCTGGTGGATCACATATTCACCACTGACGCCAACATGCGTGAGTCTTATCAGGCAAAGACCGGCAACCCGAACGTACACGCCTTGCCTTTTGCCGCGCAGCCGGGTTTGCACAAACCGGCACCGCTGGCTGGGCGCACGCCGCAGGCCTGCTTTGCCGGCAGTTGGTATGGTAACCGCCATGCCGAACGCGGCGAGGCCATGCGCTGGCTGCTGCAGGCCGCAAACCGTCATAGGCTGGACATCTACGACCGCAACCATGGCACGGGTATATTCCCCTTCCCTGAGGAATACCAGGCGGGTATCAAGGGTAGTCTGCCCTACAAGGATCTGTGCGAGGAGTATCGGCGTTACCGTGTATTCCTCAACGTCAACTCGGTCACGGATTCGCCCACCATGTTCGCTCGCCGGGTATTCGAATTGATGGCGTGCGGTACCCCGGTGGTCAGCACTTACGCCAAGGGCATCGAGAGCCTGTTCGGTTCCGATGCAGTCTGGATGGTCAAAAGTGAAGCAGAAGCCAACGAGGCCCTGCATACGTTGATGACCGACGACGCCGAGTGGCGCCGGCGCAGCCTGGCGGGCATCCGCGAGGTGTTCGCCAAGCACACCTACGCGCGCCGCCTGGACGACATCTTCGACCGCCTGGGCATCGAAACCCGCATGGCCACCGATCCCACTATTGCACTGATGGCCGAGGCTCACTCCCAGGCCGAATTGGAAGCGCTTGACCAGTTTTCTCGTAAACAGAGCTATCGCCACTTCCAGCTGGGCATCGTGTGTGCCCCGGGGCTGACTCAGTTGGCCGGTTCGCTATCGGAGAACATCACTCTGCTAGAGCAGGGACAGAAGACACCCTGGCTGGCCGAGCAGCACACCGATACCCCGCTGGCCGGCTGGCTCAGCCCCCAGCACCGCTACGGCGAGCACTACCTGCGCGACCTGGTCAACGCCAGCCTCTACGAACCCGAGGCCGGCGGTTGGGCGAAGGCGCCTGATCGGGACCGCTTCGCCTACGCAGGGGAGGCCTGTCTGGGTGGTTCACTGTGGCGTAGCGCCGAGTTTTTCAAGCAATCCATCAAGGCCCACCCGCCGGAGCGCCTTACCCGCCCGGACCTATACCTCGCCGACAGCGACCAGTTCCAGTCCGCCGGCGCGGCCCAGCAAGCGGTGTGAGGCTAACTCATGACCAAGCGTGTACTCATCTGCGGCAACCCCGACCTCAACTACATCGACGGTTCCTCCATCTGGGCCCAGACCGCTGCCCTGGCGACCGCTGCCACCGGCGATGCCAAGGTGGAGTTCCTGGCCAGAAGCACTCCGGCACGGGATGAGCTCTATGCCCCGCTGAGGGCCAGCGCTGAAATTACCCTGCTGGATGGCGGCGACCGACGGCACTGGCAGGGCCAGGGCTTTGCCCGCATTACCCCGGCGATGATGGGGGAGCTGGCCATCCGTCTGGACCGCACCAGGCCCTATGACGTCATCATCGTGCGCGGACGAGAGATCGCGGCCCAGCTGCTGGAAGCGCCGGACATACTGGCCAAGTGCTGGATATATCTGACCGATATTCCTCAGACGCTGACCGAATACGCTCCCGGGCAGCGCCAGATGATGCACCGCATCGCCCGGGGCTGCCAACGCCTGCTCTGCCAGACTGAGGGCTTTAAGGCCCTGTGGCAGGGGCTGGTGCCCGATCTGGATGGCAGCAAGATTCGGCTCTACACGCCGGTGATTCCGGACCTGCCCGAACGTGTGCCGTTGGTGAGCGAGCGTCCCCTGCAGGTCATCTACGCCGGCAAGTTCAAGGGCGACTGGATGACCCTGGAAATGGCCGAAGCCTGGCCCGCCATTCACCGCGAGCTCCCCGGCAGCGAGTTGGTGATGATCGGCGACAAGATCCACGATGAGCCGGACCGGCCGAACTACGCCGAGCGCATGCGGCAGGCCCTGCAGGGTACCCAAGGCCTGACCTGGCGGGGGGCGGAGCCCCGCGAGGCCGTGCAGGCGCAGCTGCGTCATGCCCGGGTGGGGCTCTCCTGGCGCCACGAGGGCATGAACGACACCGTGGAGTACTCCACCAAGATCCTGGAGTACGGCGGGGCCGGCTGCGCCGCCAT
Organism: Marinobacter sp.; assembly: GCA_046498485.1. Classification (GTDB taxonomy): domain Bacteria; phylum Pseudomonadota; class Gammaproteobacteria; order Pseudomonadales; family Oleiphilaceae; genus Marinobacter. Next base: position 4,740 of record JAWOAO010000334.1, read on the forward strand.
TCTCAATCGCAACCCGCTTCACGAGCAGTTGCTGGGCCAGGACTACCCGCTGTTTGCTAACAGCGAAGCCGAGTTCAGCCGCCAGCTGGCCCGTGCCCTGCGTGAGCCCCAGGTAGCCCAGCAGGCCGCCGATGCCCTCAAACGGCTGGCCGAACGCCACACCTTCTCGACTCGCGTGGCCGAGATTCGCCAATGGCTGAAGGATGCCCCCAAGGCGCCCGAGCCCCAAGGCAAAACCCGAGTACTGGTGGCCGGGCACGACCTGAAGTTCTTTACCCTGCTCCAGAAGAAGCTGGAAGCCACCGGGCAGTTCGAGTTCCTCACCGACCAGTGGCAAGGCCATAACAAGCATGACGAAGTGAAGAGCCGTGCCCTGCTGGAGCAGGCCGACGTGATCTTCTGTGAATGGTGCCTGGGCAACCTCAAGTGGTACTCCCACAACAAGCAGCCCCACCAGCGCCTGGTGGCACGCTTTCACGCTCAGGAAGCCCGCACGCCCTATCTGGGCGAGGCTAACTGGGACAATATCAATCACGTCAGTTTTGTCAGTGAGCACACCCGCCGACAGGCGCTGGCAGTGTTCGACGGTTTTTCTCTCTGCTTTTCGAGGTCATTTTCCTTGCACGCAAAAAATGCAACGGCGATAAAAGCTATTATTAGTCCGGATATTATTCG
>JAWOAO010000346.1:0-4109 GCA_046498485.1 Marinobacter sp.
CCGGCAAAAATAAGCTGAGCCCTGGAAAAGGTTGGGCCTTCGGTAGTGAACGTAAAATCCGGCAGGATCAACGTCATCGTTGCCAGGGTGGCAATCACAGCAAGCGCCGGGGCCGTGCCTTCCACACGAAAACTCAGCATGTTGTGCTTGAGGGCACCGAACAGCAGGCATAAACCGATAACCCCGTTACAGACAATCATGATGGTCGCAAATACCGTGTCCCGGGTGAGGCTGCTGGCATCCCCGGCATCGGAGAGCATCATGGATACAATCAGTGATACCTCAATAACCGTTACTGCCAGGGCAAGGACCAGCGCGCCAAACGGCTCACCAACGCGATGGGCAATGACCTCAGCATGATAGACCGCAACCAGCACAACGCCCAAAAGCACTAGCAGAGTAACAAAAGCCAACACTGGCCCAAGACTGAGACCCCAAAGGATGACTAACAAAACGCAAGCCAGTACTGGAAGAGCAACGCTCCAGATTGGAACCTGAGCATGCATTCGTTTAAACCAGTTCACCATACTGGGGCCTCTGTTGACTTCTGACGCACCATACTCACAAGGCGCAAGCCAGAATCCAGTGACGAAAATCGCCCCAGTACTATCAACTCCCAACTTGCCGCTGCAACGACAAGCCTCGACGGAGTCAAGCTATCTACTCGAGAGGATATGGCGCAGGCCATCGCAGTCCACCAAGGTATCTTCGCAATTAATGACTATTTCTGAACGGGCAATCACATAGCCTTTGCCGGTGATTTTGTTGTTTATCACCTGGTATTCGCCTTCGGTTTCCACGGCGGTGAACTCTCCGATAAAGCCGGTTTCTCGCAAAGAGATCGTTTCCAGCTTATCACCGGGCTTGATCAGTCCTTGGTAGTTCATCAATGCCAGCCGTGCCGAGGTACCGGTGCCGGTGGTGCTTCGGCAGATGACTCCCGGATGCACATAGGTGGCGGAGCGGGAGCGGTAGTAGCCGGCGGCCACGTGTTCTATCGGGCCCATAAAGTGCAGGAACGGCAGCGGACCGACGTCGCCCAGGGTGTAGTGGGAGAAGCCGCGGTCGGCCTGGATGGCTTCGACGATGGCGTGGGCGGTTTGGGCCAGCTGGCGTTCTTCGTTGAGGGTAAGATCAAAGCCCAGTGATTTTGCGTCGACCAGGGCATAGAAGCCGCCGCTGTAGGCCACGCTGTAATTGACCTTGCCCAGGTCGGGCACGTTGATGCTGGCGTTGTGGGTGTCGATGTAGCTGGGCAGGCCTTCGCAGGTGATGGTTTCTACCACGCCGTTGTGCACCGTGGCTTCTATATTCACCAACCCGGCCGGGGATTCCAGTTTGAAGTGTTGTTTGCCTTCCTGTTTGGGCACGATGCCCGCCTCCAGCACGGCGGTGGCGGTGCAGATGGTGTTGGAGCCGGAGTAGATCGGGTAGCCCATGACTTCCATGATGATGTAGCCGGCCGCGGCTTTTGGGTCGGTGGCCGGCACCAGCAGATCCACCGACATTTCCGGGATGCCGTAGGGTTCTTCGAGCAACAATTTGCGCAGCCCATCGGCGTTGTCGCGCAGGTATTCCATCTGGGCTCTGACGGTGTCGCCGGGCAGCGGGCCGATGCCGCCGGTGACGATGCGGCTGACGTCGCCGCCGGCGTGGGTGTCCATCAACTGGAGAGTGAGTTCAGGTTTCATCAGGACGCCTCCACGGCAAAGGGTTGACCATGTTCCTGCCACTGGGCATCCGGAACGATGACGATCTTGCCGAGGTAATTGCTGCCCCGGTTGACGAAGTAATGTTCCGCCCGGTGCAGGTCCGACAGTTTGAACGCGCCGTGCAAGACCGGTTTGAGCTGGTCTTCGCGTATCCAGGTCATCAGTTGGCTGGCTTCTTCGCGGGTGCCGTGAGACACCCCATAAATCTGTACCTGATACAGGTAAATGCGGGTCCACAGAATTTCGCTGATGTTGCCACCGCTGGCGCCGGCAATGCTCAGGCGCGGGTAGGTGCTGCGCGCATTCATGTCGAAGATCATGGCGTCGATAAAGCGGTCGGTCATCTCGCCGCCCACCAGGTCCATCACCGCATCCAGCGGTTTGCCACCGGTCGTGGCCTTAACCCGGCCGACAAAGCTGTCCATGTTGCTGCGGTCGAGCACCGCCTCAGCCCCCAGCTTCAACAGCGGCTCGGCCTTGGCTTTTTGACTGAGGGCATAGGGAAGGGCACCCATGATCCGGCACAGCTGGATCAGTGCCGTGCCCACGCCGCCACTGGCTCCGGTCACCAGCACATGCTCACCTGCGGTGACTCCAGCCGCCGTGAGCATGTGATAGGCCGTTTGGTAGGAACACATGCCCATGGCCGCCAGCTCGGCATCGGCCAGTTCCGGATTGGGAATGTGATGGAACTGATCGGATGGCAACGCGACGTATTCCGCGTAACCGCCATCGGCGCCATGGCCATAGTAGTCCGGGCTCAGGTTGATGTCGGCCCGATCATTGGCGTAGATGTTGAAGTCCAGCAGGCCCCGCTCGCCGAGACGGGCTTCGCTCACGCCCTCACCCACCGCCACAACGCGGCCCACGATGTCGGCGCCCTGGATACGCGGGAAGTTAAAGGTAGGCTTTCCGCCCATCTGGAACGAGGTTATCTCGCCCTTTTTAGTGGGGTACAACCCTTCGCGAGCCTTGCGGTCCGTGTTGTTTTTGGCCGTTGCCGTTACCTGCACCAGCACTTCTCCCGGGCCCGGCCGAGGCGTGGCCACATCCTGATAGCAGAGCTTGTCGATGCCGCCATGGCCGGTAAGCACCATGGCTTTCATGAAGGCAGGAATCATCAGGCGATACGCTTCCCTGGCTGGTGGATTTCAATCATTCCATCAGAATAGGCAAGATCATCGTCTGTGTCAGGTCCGCCACACCATTGCAAACCCTGGACCTCAGCTGACCGCGCCACGAATCGGTTTGCAGCACCCGCGAACTCGCCACTTTGAGCAGCCGCCATTTGACCTCCGCCTTATCAACCAGTGGTGACCACAAAAGGCTGTGCACCGTGGCTATCTGAATTAACAGGAAATGACAAACAAAGAATGAACCACAAGACGCCCCGCACTCGTATTGCTGTAACATAAATTATTCCAAAGATTGGAGAATCTGATGCCACCGCACTATGAAACGTTGTTCTACGATGGCAGCTGCCCGTTGTGCGCGCGAGAAATCCGCACACTTCGCAAGCTCCAGAGAGGGGACCTGATCTTCGCGGACATACACCAGCAAGCACCGGACAACGCCCAGCTTCCATCCCAGGAAGCACTTTTGCGCCGTCTTCACTTGATGAGCTGGACCGGCGAATGGGTCACCGGCCTGCATGCGAACGTGCAGGCGTGGTCTCACACCCGCGTTGGCTTCATGTTCAAACCCTTGCTGTGGCCGGTTATCTACCCGATCGCCAACAAGGTCTATGAGACCTGGGCGGATCGGCGCTTTGACAAGAAATATGCTTGTGCGATGAGGGTTAATTCGTAATATTCGCAGGCAGATCCGGCGCCTTGGGGCCCACCCCACTACCACTTCCGGGCCCGCCCCCGGAATTCATTCGCACCACCGGCCCGGAAATCGTCACCCCGCTGGGGTCCAGCTTCACAAAGCTGCCGCCCCCTTTCAGGGTCACCTCGGCGCCGGCTTCAATCACAATTTTCATGCCCGCCGTGTGATGAATCTCGGCACCCGCTTCCACCCACTGGTTCTTGCCCTGCTTGCTGTGCTGACAGCCGCCGACGGTCAGGCTGTAATCGGCACCGATGCGTTCGCGGTGTTCGCCATCCACGGTGTGGTGGCTGTTGCCCCTGGTGTGGCTGAAACGGTTGTTTCCCACCGTCAGGTGACTGTCGTTGTTGATGACTTCGGTGCGGTTGTGTTCGGTGAGCAGGTCCAGGTCTTTCTGGGCGTGGAGGTAGATCTGCTCCTGGTCGGCTTCGTCTTCAAAGCGTAACTCGTTACTGCCCTCGCCCTTGTGATCGCCTTCGGCACCGACCTGAAAATGGCCGTCGACGTGATTTCACGGGTGCGCCGCCGCACCAAGCTGCCGCTGATCCCGAAACTCTCGCCCAACGC
>JAWOAO010000395.1:0-4695 GCA_046498485.1 Marinobacter sp.
AAGCAATCCGTCGCTTGCGTGAGTTGTTGATCACATCCGGGTAACGGCGCTCCTTCGGCGTCATCGAACAGATGATCGCTTCCATCTGACCAACTGACTTGTCATTGACCTGCTGCTGGGCCATCTGAGCCATCTGCCCCATGCCCGGCAGCTTATCGAGCAAGCCGCCGATGCCACCCATACTCTTCATCTGCTGGAGCTGATCCCGGAAATCTTCCAGATCAAAGCTCTTACCTTTCTTGATCTTCTTGGTGAGCTTCTCTGCTTTCTGGTGGTCAAGCTTGCGCTCTGCCTCCTCTATTAGCGAGAGCACATCGCCCATACCGAGGATTCGGGAAGCCACACGATCCGGGTAAAAGGGTTCCAGTGCATCGGTTTTCTCACCAACACCCAGGAACTTGATCGGCTTACCGGTGATGTGACGGACAGACAGAGCCGCACCGCCGCGGGCATCACCATCCGTCTTGGTCAACACTACACCGGTCAGCGGCAGTGCGTCGTTGAACGCCTTCGCCGTGTTTGCAGCATCCTGCCCCGTCATGGCATCAACCACAAACAGCGTTTCGATCGGATTCACCGCCTTATGCAGGCGACCGATTTCGCCCATCATCTGCTCATCAACGTGCAGACGACCCGCAGTGTCCAGGATAACCACATCCACATGCTTGCGGCGGGCAGCCTCGATGGCACCGTTGGCAATATCAACCGGATCCTGATCGGCACTACTGGGGAAAAACTCGACGCCCACTTCTGCGGCCAGGGTCTCCAGCTGTTTGATCGCCGCTGGCCGGTAAATATCGGCACTCACCACCATGACCGATTTTTTGTGCCGCTCTTTAAGAAAGCGGGACAATTTGGCCACGGTGGTGGTTTTACCGGCACCCTGCAGGCCCGCCATCATGATCACGGCAGGCGGGCGGGTTGACAGATTCAGGGATTCGTTACCCTCGCCCATCACCCGTTCCAGCTCCTGCTGGACAACCTTCACGAACACCTGGCCGGGCGTCAGACTGCGCTGAACTTCCTGACCGATCGCCCGCAGCCGAACCCCCTCAATGAAGTCCTTGACCACCGGCAGCGCCACGTCTGCCTCAAGCAGGGCCATCCGGACTTCCCGCAGGGTTTCCTTGATGTTGTCGTCGGTGAGGCGCGCCTGACCCGAGATCTTGCGCAAGCTACCGGATAGCCGGTCCTGGAGATTCTCAAACATGTTGCTCTTCCGTACCCCGGAGAAATTGTTCACACAAACCAGGCCGCCAGCGCTGGCCGCTTGATTCCTGTTGCATAATAGCGACATTATACCCAGACTACGGAGCCTCTGAACAACTCCGCGCCCGCTTTCATTTAAAGGCAACACATTAAGGACGTCATGGGAACGCTGATTCTCGCGGTTACCGCACTCTTCCTGTACAGCATTGGAACCGCCCTGCAAGCATTGCATTTCCGGGGACGGGTGCAGAGTAATCTGGCTATTACTACCCTGATCGGCGTGCTCGCGCTGGTCGGTCACGGATTATTGATCGCACTGACCGTGCAGCTCGATGGTGGCTTTGATCTGAGCTTTTTCAAGAGTTCGGTGCTGATTTCCTGGCTGGTCGTTTTCCTTTTACTGGGGCTGAATCTCACCAAGCCCGTGTCTAGCCTGTTCCTTGCCGCCTACCCCATGGCAGCCATGACCATCGTGATGGCACTGATCACCCATGTGCCGTCCCGCCTGGTGCCGGATCAGAGCTACGGCATGCTGTCACACATTGCCTTGTCCATCACTGCGTACAGCCTGTTCACGCTGGCCGCCATTCAGGCGGTGCTGCTTTACATTCAGAACCGCCAACTCAAGCGCAATTACAACAGCCTGCTGGTACGCAACCTGGCACCACTGCAAACCATGGAATCGTTGTTGTTCGAACTGGTCTGGGCTGGCGTGGTACTGCTGGTATTGGCCATTGTCACGGGCGCCGTGTTTATCGAAGACCTGTTTGCCCAGGACCTGGCCCACAAAACCCTGTTCTCCCTGCTTTCGTTACTGGTGTTCGCTGGCCTGCTGGCCGGCCGCTACATCAAGGGCTGGCGAGGAATGACCGCCAGTCGTTGGACGCTGGCCGGCTGCGCGCTTCTTATGCTGGCATTTTATGGCAGCAAGTTTGTGCTGGAGTTCATTTTTCAAAAAGGTGGTTAAGCAGGCCGAACTGCTTGACAGCCGAAACCAGCACAATCTATTTTTCATGCTCGTTGTCAACATAAGGGTTTTCTCTTGAACGAAACATCGCTCACGGCGCTGTTTATTCTCCTTGCCGGCCTGATCATCCTCTCTGCCTTTTTCTCGAGCTCAGAGACCGGAATGATGTCCCTTAACCGTTACCGCCTGAAGCACATGGCGCAGACCGGGCACAAAGGTGCTCGCCGGGCCCAGGGGCTCCTCAACAGGACCGACCAATTGATTGGCGTCATCCTGATCGGCAATAACTTCGTCAATATTTTTGCCTCAGCCATTGCCACCGTCATTGCGATCCGGATCTGGGGCGACGCCGGCATTGCCATTGCGACCGTTCTTCTGACCATTGTCATCCTGATCTTTGCAGAGGTCACTCCGAAAACCCTCGCCGCATTGTTTCCAGAGAAAATTGCCTTCCCGGCGAGCTACGTTCTTGGACCGCTTCTGAAAATCCTCTATCCACTGGTCTGGACTGTGAACCTTTTTACCACCGGCATTCTTCGACTGCTTGGCGTGTCTTCCGCCCAGGCCGGCCAGGATCACCTTAGCCGCGAAGAACTGAGAACCGTCGTTAACGAGGCCGGCGCACTCATTCCGGCCAAACATAAAGACATGCTGGTGGGGATTCTGGACCTGGAGAAGGTGACCGTGAATGACATCATGGTGCCGCGCAATGAAGTCATCGGTATCGACCTTGAAGACGATACCGATACCATTTTGCGCCAGCTGAGGAGCAGCCAACACACGCGGCTTCCCGTCTACAAGGGCGACATCAACAATATTCAGGGCATCCTGCATCTTCGCAGCGCAACCAAGCTGCTGCAGGAGCAGGAAATCAACAAGGCCATGCTGATGCAACTCAGCCAGGAACCTTACTTCATTCCTGAAAGCACACCCCTGAACACCCAGCTGCTGAACTTCCAGAAAGGCCGCCGTCGCTTCGGCATTGTGGTTGATGAGTACGGCGATGTACTCGGCCTGGCCACACTGGAAGACATCCTTGAAGAGATTGTCGGCGAATTCACTACCGACTACGCCGCCAACTCGCCAGACATCATTCCTCAGGATAATGGCACCTACATCATAGATGGCGGAGCCGCGGTGCGAACTATTAACAAAAGCCTGAGCTGGAAATTACCGACGGACGGACCGAAAACCCTGAACGGCCTGATCACCGAAACCCTGGAAAACATTCCGGAAACCAACGTTTGCCTGAAAGTCGGGGGACATCGGGTGGAAGTGCTTCAGATCAAGGATAATGTGGTAAAGGCCGCTATCGTGCACCCCAAACGCCGCAGCAAACGACCTCTGTCGGCACGGAAGCCTCAGCAGACATAAAGCCAGTCCGGTTGCAAACAGGGCCATTTTTTTGAAGGGCATCTCACGTTAGCGTTTATTCATGTTAATCGAAGCGGAAATGCGCTAGATTTAACCAATAACTTAAAATAGCAAATTCAAGCTCGGTCATGCATCCGGTTGAGGCGTAAACAGGAGTTGGCCATGAACAAGCAGTCCGGCCTACATTACCTTCGCGAGCACAAAGAGGCAGCCAGTAATGGACCGGTTCCTGTGGAGGTAGCTCGTATCCGCGACACCGTTGTCGCGGGTTTGGGAGATCTACTGCAAGGCGCCTTTGACGCGGTCGATGATTCGCTCTTCGAACTGGCCAACAACGCACGCAGCAACAACGAGCAAAACCGCTACTTCGAAGCGATGCGGGAGATCCGCATCAAACGTAAAGGCGTGGAACGTCATTTCCAGAACGCCGTCGCCCGGTTCTTCGCGAACCCTCCCCATGTCGGCCAACTGCAACCTCAAGAACCTGCACCACAAGCCAGCGCTGACACCATGGCCCTGGTGGGCAATGATGACCTGGAAGAACAAGTCGCCCTGAATGCCATGATCACCAAGGCAAAAGCACACTTTCAGGGGCCACTGCTACAATTACAGGCCAGATTTACCGAAGTCTACCCGGACGCCAAAGAAGACGCACCGGTCAACCCACTGGCTCCGGAGCATCTGTGCAGCGCCTTTACCGAAGCCATTCAGTCGCTCGAAATACAGATCCGGGAACGGCTGATTGTCCTCAAACAATTTGACCGTTACGTGGTTTCCAACCTCGGCATGCTTCTGGATGAAGCCAACCGAATCCTGATTCAGGCCGGCATCATCCCGAACTTCCGCTATCAGGGTAAGGCAGGGCACCAGCACAAGCCTGCGGAAAAGGCCGCCCAAGAAGCTCAATCCGGAACCCATACCGCTGACACCTCAGCACCCTACGAGCAACGGCCAGAAGATACCGTTGTCTTCGACCAGATAAGAGAGATGCTGGCGCTGCAACGTGCCAATTCCGGCATGCCACCGCGCAGCGCAGATCCGGCCTTACGGCTCGTGGGGGGCCGGGAGCTGGCTGACATGCTCAACGCTCTGTCCAGCCAGCATCACCTGAGTAACCTTGATGACCTGAGCACCGGCGCGCCGGT
>JAWOAO010000058.1:0-3234 GCA_046498485.1 Marinobacter sp.
CGTCGCAAAGGGGCGCGCTCTGGTGCCACACCCTCTCCCGGTTTTTCCGGTGGGTATGGGTGGCCGTGATCCTATTGCTGGTGACCGGTTACTGGATGATCTTCAGTGTGTTCGGTGGCATGGCGGGTGCGGGCCTGCATATCCACATCATGCAGGGGCTCGGGATTGTAATGATCCTGCTTTATTTCCACGTCTATTTTGCCCCATTCCGGCGGCTGAAACAGGCCGTTGCCGATCAGGATACCCAGGAAGGCGGACGTCAGGTGGGGCAGATCCGCAAACTGGTGGGCACCAACCTGATCCTTGGCCTGATCGTGGTAGCGGTCGGTTCCGGCGGGCGGTATTTTTAGCTTCGCGAATCAGTAATGCTTTTCTTTCCTGATGGCAGCAATCTTGCTTCTGCTCTCTTAACGAGACCATTGGGCGACTGCAATGAATCTTTCAGATATCGACATAAGACTACTGCGTGTTTTTAGAGCTGTCGTAGAAGCTGAGGGCTTCCATAGCGCGCAGGAGCAACTGAACATCAGCACCTCAACGATTAGCAATCACATGAGCCAACTGGAAGCCCGGGTTGGTTTCCGGCTCTGCCAGCGCGGACGTGGTGGGTTCCGTTTGACTCCAAAAGGTGAAGATTTTCATCACGCCGTAATGGATTTCTCTGCCGCTATAAACAGCTTCCAGTCTAGAGCCGATCAGTTGAAGCATAGTCATCAGGACTCGGTTCATCTAGGTATTCTCGATAATCTTGCAACCGATGATCAGTGTCCGTTACACGAAGCGCTGTCTTGGTTTTACGGTACCTACCAATCTGTTGAGCCTACCAGCCTGACCATCGAGGTATTGTCTCCCGAAACCATCGAAAAGGGGCTGATAAACAAAAGCCTGGACATCGGCGTCGGCATATTTGATCAGCACAATAGTTGCCTCGTCTATGAGCCACTCTACCGCGAAAGGGATGTCTTGGTGTGTCGACCGGACCATCATCTGGCATCAAAGACTGACCCGAAAGAGCTCGCCAATGCCCTGGCGAATGAAAAAAAGGTGGTCCGGCATTTTATGCAAAAACGTGAGTTCCCCTTTATTGCAGAGAACCACACCAGTGTCGTGGCTACCGTATGCAATGTGGAGGAGGCAGCACTCATGATTCTACATGGACCTTTTATTGGATTTCTTCCCAGGCATTATGCGCGTCGCTGGCTGGATGATGGGCGACTGGTTGCCCTAATGCCTGAGCGATTCGTGCGTTACTCACAGGTTTTTCTGGCCTATCAACCAGAAGGCCCGGAGAAAAAGCCAGCGGTCCGGGCTCTGGTCGAACGCACCAAAAAAGACCATAAAGATCCGGAAGAGCTTCGAGTTGGGGCGTAAATGCTTAGTTGGGGCATTACTGCCGCAATGATCAAAGTAAACGTGGAATCACGACTATTTTTTAACCCTTGATGCCCCGCTAGCCTGAGTCGGTAACTTCGATCCGATTCACATCATGCATACCGGAGAAATAACATGGTTATTCGAGGAACTGTTTCCGCGCTGGGTGCAGCCATAGCATTGACTATCACATCTCCATCTAACGCTGACTCCCTTACGCCCGTGACGGTTGGCCACCTTGTGGCGCTGGATATGGCGCCCCTGTTTGTGGGTGTTGAAAGTGGCTGTTTTGAAGAACAGGGGCTGGCTGTCGATACACGGTTTTTCGCAAACCCGGGCGATAATAATGCGGCGCTGGCAGGCGGCTCTTTGGACTTCAATATCAACCCATTTACCCTGCCATTTTTTGCCGCGAACAGCGGCGTGCCAATTCGCGTAGTTTCCGCAGCCGGTGGCTGGGGTGTGATGGAAGTCATCGCCCAGCGTGAGCTTGGACTGGATTCCATGGAAGACCTTAAGTCCCACGTGGCCTCTGACGGCCGGAAGCTCAGTGTCGCCGTACTTCAGGGAGACACTTTAGAGTTGATTATGGTGACGGAGCTTGAGCGCGTAGGGCTGTCTCAGGATGACGTCGACTTCATCTACTTTGACGACCTACTGGCCATGGTTGAGGCTTTCCGAAGCGGGGGAGTGGATATACTCAGCCACATCAAGCCCTACACCTCGGAAATGGTCGAAAACCGTGGTGCAACCATGATTACTAATAACGCATCTGCATGGGCTGAGAAAGCGCCCAATACGGTGGTAAGCACCATGCAGTCGACACTTGAAGAAAATCCGGAACTGGTAAGATCCTATCTCAAGGGTATGCAGTGTGCGGCTGACATTATTAATAACGATGTCGAGCAGGCCCTTGAGGTATTGCAGGGAGGAAATTACTTCCGGGTATCAGACGATGTGCTCAGGCAGGCCTTTGCCAGTGCTCCACAGCCCATCTCGTTCACGCCGGATATCGATTCCGTTCAATACGTGGTAAATGAGCTGGCCAAGCTGGGATACATCAGCGACGAGACCTCGGCGGAGGATATCTTCCGCACTGATATGATTGAGTCGCTCGAGCAATGAAAATGAAAGGTTTTAACTGGGAGCAGGCGGGGCCCTGGATTGTAGGGCCGGTTTTCTTCAGCCTGATTGTCATTGTCTGGGAGGCGGCTGGACGGGGAAATCTGGCGTTCACCACGGTTACGCCGCCGCCAAGTGAGTTTCTCGCAATGGTAGTCGAGAGCAACTTCAAGGTCGGCCTGGGGTCCCAGGCCGCTTCCCTGGATGAAGCAGTGCTGGCTACTTTCGGTCGTGTCTTTGCGGGTATGGCGTTGGCTTTTCTTGCTGCGCTCATCACGGGCACGCTGATTGGCTTGTCCCGCTACGCCACCTGGTGCATCTCGCCTGTTCTGTACGTTCTTGCTCCCATTGCCCCTATCGCCTGGATTCCGCTGGCGATTGTGGTTTTTGGAATAAACAATGTGACGGCCATTTTTATTGTCTTCATGGGCGTCTATTTCATACTGACCATTGGCACCCTGGCGGAAATTCGTCGGGTGCCGGAAGAATACCTTACGGTTTCCGGCAATCTGGGCGCCAGCAAATGGCAGCGATGGGTCTGGGTCATTCTGCCTGCCATCCTGCCAGGAGTGTTCACCCTGCTGCGGACAAATTTCATTGCTGCCTGGATGGCGGTTCTGGTTGCCGAAATGGTGGGCATGCGGGATGGCCTTGGCGCAATCATCATGATGGGCCGCAACCTTTTCAATAACGAACTGATCATGTTCGGCATGCTGATCATCGGGGTTTCCGGGTTTCTGG
>JAWOAO010000072.1:0-14511 GCA_046498485.1 Marinobacter sp.
GCCGGCGCCACCGTCGGCCATTTCGGCGAGGTTCCGGCCGGCTATCCAGCCGACCTCTGGGGCCGCGACATCCTGATCTCGGCACCGGCAGTGTGGGAGCCGGTGCGGTCTATCCTGCGGACAGCCTCCGGCTACGACCTCGGCTCGGCACCCAGCATATGAACTTGGGTGCTCGTTTACCCTAGCCTGCCGGTTTTGGCGGCGGGTCAACGCTGACTGATCATCTGCATGCAAAGACGTGGTAGTTTTTTCAGATATATCACCGCAGACCTGAACGGCGTGGGTGGGGGTTGCCTTCACAGAATCTCGGAGGCCATGGATGGCCGGAGCGAAGCGCACAGGGATGTGCTCGTAGCGTTTCTGTGAAGGCAACCCCCACCCACGCCGCTCCCGAAACCATCAGGCTGGGTGAACCAAACTCCAAAATTTAGCCCCAGACCGATTCAGAAACCAGCGCCCAGGCTTCGTCAAAATCCGTAGACGGCAAGCGAGAGAACGACGAGCGGACAAAGCGCTGAATGCGGCCTTCGAGGAAGACCATCACAAAGTCGGCGCCACGGGCGGCACTGGTACGGGGCCGCAAACCCTGGCGGATCTCGCCTTCCTTGAGGGCCTGGCGAAACTGGGTTTCCAGGCGTTCGAAGAACTGCGAGGCGCGTTTGCGCAGCGACTCGTCTTCGCCCATCAGGGCATCGCCGGTCAGCACACAACACAAACCCGGATTGCGCTCGGCGAACACCAGCACCAGATGCACCAGCTGCTGCAGGCGAACACGAACGTCCTCCTGCTCCTGCAGAACCAGCTGGCAGCGGGAGAACACCGCCTCCTCCGCAAACTCGATCAGCGCCTCGAACATCTTCCGCTTGCTGGGAAAATGCCGATATAACGCCGCCTCGGTGACGCCCACGCTCTTGGCCAGGCCGGCCGTGGTAATGCGGGCACCCGGGTCTTTTTGCAGCAATTCAACAAGCGCCTGCAGGATGGTCTCCCGCCGGCTGGGTTTCTGGTTGGTCATAACAGGACTACAGCGCTCTGATATTTTTTAGTTTTAATTACCTAGAAAAACGTGCCGTCAATCGGTGACGACGCACTGGCATACAGCTTCTTCGGCATACGACCCGCCAGGTAGGCTTCACGGCCGGCTTCGATGGCCAGGCGCATGGCGTTGGCCATTTTGATCGGATCTTTGGCCTGGGCGATGGCGGTATTCATCAATACGCCGTCGCAGCCCAGTTCCATGGCGATGGTGGCATCAGAAGCCGTGCCCACACCGGCATCGACCAGCACCGGCACCCTGGCGTTCTCGACAATCAGCCGGATGTTGTAGCGGTTCTGGATACCCAGACCGGAGCCGATCGGTGCGCCCAGAGGCATGATCGCAACACAGCCCATCTCTTCCAGACGCATCGCCAGCAGTGGGTCGTCCGAGCAGTACACCATCACCTTGAAGCCGTCTTTGATCAGCTCTTCCGCCGCGACCAGGGTTTCCGGCATGTTGGGGTACAGGGTCTTGTGCTCACCCAGCACTTCCAGCTTCACCAGATCGTGGCCATCGAGCAGTTCCCGGGCCAGTTTGCAGGTGCGCACCGCGTCTTTGGCGGTGTAGCAACCGGCGGTGTTGGGCAGGATGGTGTAGGTTTTCGGGGAAATCACATCCAGTAAATTCGGCTCGTCCGGGTTCTGGCCCAGGTTGGTGCGGCGCACAGCGACAGTGACGATTTCAGCGCCACTGGCTTCGATGGCGCGGCCGGTTTCCATCAGATCCTGGTATTTACCGGTGCCTACTAACAGACGGGACTGGTAGATCCGGCCTGCGATTTCCAGGGGCTTGTCTTCGGGGAGCTGGATTTGCGGTGTGTCGGTCATAAACTACCTGAGTTCAGTGAAAAGAAGGATGCGTTCGGGGCTGCAAACAACAGGAGCGCGCAATTAACCGCCGCCAATGGCGTGCACCACTTCCACCCGGTCGCCTTCGCTCAGGGTGAACTCCGGGTGCTGGCTGCGGGGAACAATGTCTTCGTTGACCTCGACCGCTAACCGTTTCCCGGTCAGCGTGAGGCGTTCAATCAGGGCTGCTATGGTGGCTCCGTCAGGGAGCTCCATAGCTTCAGCATTTACCTGAACCTGCATGATTTGGATCTCCTCCGTTATTTTTTCAGGGCCGCTGCCGCCAGCAGGCCCCAGCCAATTATGAAACAGACACCCCCGATCGGGGTAACCGGCCCGAGCCAGTGGGCATCAGACAGCACCAGCAGATACAGACTGCCGCTGAACAGCAGCAGGCCGGCCAGCCAGAAGCCACAAGCCAGTGCCAGCAATCGGCGCGCCAGGCCCAGTGCCGGCATCAGGCTGGCAGCGACCAGCATCAAGGCGTGATACATCTGGTAGCTGACGGCGGTCTGGAACACCTCAAGGCCCCGTTCGCTGACCACATGGCGCAGTCCGTGGGCGCCGAAAGCGCCGGCCATGACCGCCAGCAAACCAGCCAGGGCGCCGACCACCAGCGCCCAACGAAGCACTGGCGCTTGAGCATTAACTGCAGTCACAGTGAATCAGCTCTCCGTTGTCCAGATTCATCAGAGTCAGAGTGCCGCCCCAGACACAGCCAGTATCCAGGCCGATAAAACGTTCACTGCCGGTGTGGCCTTCCAATGCCGCCCAGTGGCCAAAGATGACTTTCACGTCGTCCGGTCGGGAATAGGTGAACCAGGGTGCGTAACCGACCGGTGCGTGATCCGCTGATTCTTTGGTGGCCAGTTCCAGGCTGCCGTCCTGGGCGATAAAGCGCATGCGGGTGAAGTAGTTGGTAATCACCCGCCATCGCTCCATGCCGGTGAGGGTATCACACCAGCGTTCCGGCTGATTGCCATACATCTGACTGAAATAGTCCCGGGCCTGATCGCCACGGATCACCGCTTCCACTTCGCGCGCGCAGGCCACCGCCTGGTCAAGGCTCCAGATATGGGGCAGCCCGGCGTGGGCCATCACCAGATTGCGGGCGTCATCCCGAACACACAGGTATTGCTGGCGTAGCCACTGAATCAGCCGGTCGTGGTCCGGCGCCTCCAGAATAGCTTGCAGGGTGTCTTTCCTTTTCGGGCTGTGACCACCCAGAGCGACCGCCAGCAGATGCAGGTCGTGGTTACCCAGCACCACCACCGCCGCGCTGCCCAGGCTTTCGATGTAGCGCAGGGTTTGCAGGGACGACGGGCCACGATTGATCAAGTCGCCGGCAACCCAGAGCCGGTCCCTGGAGGGGGAAAAGTCCACTGTTGCCAGCACATCCCGCAGGCGATCGTAGCAACCCTGAATATCGCCGATGGCGTAGTCAGTCATTACTTACCTCATCAGCTTCTGAATTCAGTGCGCCAGCGTCTGCCAGCAGATCCGCGATCTTGACGAAATCGGCCAGGCTCAGGTTTTCCGGGCGCAAGCCATCGTTGATGCCCAGGGACTGCAACTGCTCCACGGTGACCATCGCCGCCAGCGCCTTGCGCAGGGTTTTGCGGCGGGCATTAAAAGCGGTACGCACCACCGCCTGCAGGGTTTTCAGGTCTTTCGCCGGATGCGGCAGCACTTTGTGCGGCACCAGCCGGACAATGGCGGAGTCCACTTTCGGGGCCGGTCGGAACGCGCCCGGACCTACCTCGAACAAAGGCTGCACCTTGCAGAAATACTGGGTCATGATGCCCAGACGGCCATAGTTGTTGTCGCCCGGTGTCGCCGCCATCCGCTGTACCACTTCTTTTTGCAGCATGAAGTGCATGTCCTGCACCACGCCAGACTGCGCCAGCAGATGGAAAATCAGCGGTGTCGAGATGTTGTACGGCAGGTTGCCGACAATGCGCAGGGGGCGGTCGGTGACCAGCTGGCTGAAATCAAAACTGAGTGCATCCGCCTCGTGAATCCGGAACTCCGGGTAATTGAAAAACTTGGTGCGCAGCACCGGAATCAGATCCCGATCCAGTTCCACCACCTGCAGGCGCGGATTCAGCGCCAGAATTTCTTCGGTGATGGCGCCCAGGCCCGGACCAATCTCGACGATGGCATCGTCCGGCTTGGGGCTGATGGTGCGAACGATTTTCTCGATCACGCCGGGATCGTGCAAAAAATTCTGGCCAAAGCGTTTGCGGGCCTTGTGGCCGTGCTGTTTACTCATAATTGCTCTCCGGCCTTGGCGGCCCGACGACTGCGGGCCATGTGTTCGCCTACGCGAATGGCGGTGTGCAGGCTGCCGGCGTCGGCCTTGCCGGTACCGGCCAGATCCAGGGCGGTGCCGTGATCGACCGACGTGCGCACAATGGGCAGGCCAAGGGTAATGTTGACGGCGCGGCCAAAGCCCTGAAATTTCAGGACCGGCAGGCCCTGGTCGTGATACATCGCCAGCACCGCGTCGGCATCGTTCAGCCAGTGCGGGGTGAACAGTGTGTCGGCCGGCAGTGGGCCGGTCAGCTGAATGCCTTCCTGACGCAACTGATCCAGCGTGGGCTCGATCACCTCGATCTCTTCCCGGCCCAGGTGGCCACCCTCCCCGGCGTGCGGGTTCAGGCCTGCGACCAGAATGCGTGGCTGCTCGATGCCAAAGAAGGTTTTCAGGTCGGCATCGAGAATGCGGGTTACCTGGGTCAGCCGTTCCGGAGTAATGGCCGCCGCCACGTCTTTCAGGGGTAAGTGTGTGGTTACCAGAGCCACCCGCAACTCTTCGGTGGCCAGCATCATCACCACCCGCTCAACGCCACAGAGCGCCTGCAGGAATTCGGTATGGCCACTGAAGCCGATACCGGCGTCGTTGATCACGCCCTTATGAACCGGCGCGGTCACCATACCGTCAAAGTCGCCGTGCAGGCAGCCGTTGGCGGCGACGGTCAGGGTGTCCAGCACGTACCGACTGTTGCCGGTGTCGAGCTGGCCGGCAACGGTGCTTTGGCAGCCGTCTACCTGGCAGACCGACAAATGGCCCGCGCGGGTTTGCGGCACCTCGCCCGGTTGCCAGTCGTGCAACTCTACCTGCAGGCTCAGTTGCCGGGCACGGTCGCCCAGCAGCTGCCTGGCGGCGACCACCACAATGCCGGCACTGCGGGGCTCCCCGGCCAGTTGCAGGCACAATTCGGGCCCGATGCCGGCCGGCTCCCCGGCGGTTACAGCCAGAATGACCGGATCACTCATGATGGGTCGTTTTCCTCACGGGTCGGGTTCAGGTCGGCGTATTCGTCTTTAAACTCAACAAAGGCTTCGTCACGAATCTCCCGCAGCCAGTTCTGCAGCTCGGTCTCAAATTTCCGCTGGTAGATGGCCTGGCGCGCCTGGGATTGACGGTTTTCGGCGGTCACATCCTGCTGACGGCGCTCCTCCACCTCAAGAATGTGCCAGCCAAACTGGGAGCGAACCGGACCGTAAATTTCGCCAACCCCGGCCTCCATCATGGCCTGCTCGAAGGCCGGAACCATCTGGCCGGGACTGACCCAGCCCAGATTGCCGCCATCCGAACCGGAGACCGGATCATCCGACACTTCACGGGCCAGCGCGGCAAAGTCAGCGCCGTCCTGCAGCTGTCGATAGATGTCCCGAATCCGGGCTTCGGCCTCGGCCTCGGTGACCGCTTCGGAAGGACGAACCAGGATGTGGCGCACGCGATGCTGCTGGATAACCATTTGCTGCTCACCGCCACGCTTGTCCATCACCATCACCAGGTGGAAACCGCTGTTGTTTTCCAGCACTTCAGACGGCACGCCCACCTCCATCTCCGGCACGACCGGGGCCACCAGGGAGGGCAGCTGGCTGTCGTTCCGCCAGCCCATATCACCGCCTTCAAGGGCATTGCCGGCATCTGACTCGGCAACCGCCACTTCCCGGAAGTCACGACCTTCGAGGATTTGCTGGCGCAAGTTCTCGGCTTTGGCCCGAACCTGATCAACCGAGGCCTCATTGCCCGGGTCATCGACCTGAAGATAAATATAAGCCAGACGGTACTCGGCAGCGTCCGGATCACGACCCGCCTGGGCCTGCAGATAATTCTCCACTTCGCGGTCAGTGATGCGGATACGGTTTCCCACCCGGCGCTGCTGAACACGGCTTGCCAACATCTCATTGCGGATCTGCTCACGGGCCTGCTGATAGGTCACACCTTCTTCCGCCAGTTGTTCCTCAAACTGGGCCAGCGTCAGATTATTGCTGCGGGCGATGTTGCTCAGAGTTTCGTTGAGCTCGTTATCGCTGATGCGCATGCCCATCTGGCTCGCCATCTGCAACTGAATGGATTCGGAGATCAGCTGATCCAGCACCCGCTCTTCCAGCTGTTGGCGAGGTGGCAAGCCGGTGCCCTGGGCACTGAGCCGGCCAACAATGGTATTGACCCGGGCATCCAGCTCGGTCTGCAGGATCACATCGTCATCGACAATGGCCACCACGCGGTCCAGTACCTGGCGTTCAGCATGGGCTGTCACCGACAGGGCCATCATGGCCATCGTCAGCAGCAGGGTCAGTCCGTGGCGTACAGTCGCCTTCATAATTACCTCTTGGGTTGTTGCATTCGGTGCCATCCGGCCGGGAACAGGGCCCATGGCTTTCGTTCGTTTTAACGGCGCTGAGTTCCAAATCGCCGGCGCTCGCGCTCGTCGTAGCCGTAAATGGCATCGGCAATGTTGTCGGAGGCACCGCCGCTGCCACCAAGCCCTTTCAGCTCGATCCGGAACAGTATGCGGTTGTCCAGTTGTTCATCATCGGTCAGGTAGCCCTGGTGCACCACCTGCACACTCCAGCAACAGTTGTTGTATTCAAGTCCGGCCAGGGTGCCGACCGTCCGGTCCAGGCCAGAATCATAAACCCAGCGACCAATGGCACTGAGGCGATTGGTCACCGGGAACACCGTGCCGATGTCGGTCTGTTCAAGGTCCTCCGGGCGGCTATAGGTGTGACCCAGGGTCGCCAGGTACCGGTAATCCTGTGAATGGAAAATCAGCTGACTGCGGCCTTCTTCGGTCTTCCGGGTGTCATGATCCCAAAGCCCGGAGCTTCGGATTTCCAGATTTTCCATCGGGTTCAGCACCAGTTCACCCGCCAGCGGCGAGCTGCTGCGATCGGAGCTGCCCTGACCGAACAGGTCCACTTCCCGGTCATCAAAATAATGCACCTGACCAAGGCTGACCCGCGCCCGCTCGGCGCCGGTCAGCAGATCGTTGAAACGACTGGTCAGCGCCACCGTCAGCTGGTTAGCATCGCCTACCCGGTCGCCCCCGGTAAAGCGATCGCGCTGGAACAGCTGGTCAAAGCGAAAGCTTTTCAGGCCAGTGTCAAAATCCGGAATAGCGTTCTGATCCGCCTCGGCATCGGCCCAGGCGTAATACAGCCGGGGCTCAAGGGTCTGGTTATAGGGAATATCGAACAGGCTTGAACGACGATCGAAGTACAGGCCGTTATCCCACTCGAACACCGGCACGGTGCGGTCAAAGCTGCTGTCGCCCAGGGTGTAATCTTCCAGGTCGTAGCGGGTGTAATCCAGACTCACCGACGGCCGGCTAAAGCCCCACAGGGTGCGCAGGGGCAAGGCCAGTTCCGGTATCGCCCGCACCCGCTGGCCGTTAGCACGGTCAAGACCGGTGAGGGTGTCATTGTCACGATAGAACCAGGTGTACTGGCTTTCGATGCCGGCATCAAAGGCGCCGAGCCGGGTGGTGCCGGCATAGAGCACTTCCGGCAACTGGTCGTAGGGTCTGTTGACGTCGGCAATGCGCTTGGCGATGGTCTGGTAACCGTTCAGATAGGCATCAAAATACTGATTCTGGCCAGAATAACGCACGCCGCCCCGCCGCTGCAGATGCGTGGTCTGGTCAATTTCAAGCGAACGGTTCAGGTCGCTCAGGTAGTCTTCATCGGACACCACCGAATAATCGCCGTAGCCTGTCCAGCCACCACCGAAACCAGCCAGTGTGCTGAAATCCAGGGCCCAGCGTTCGCCATCGGCCCCGGGATAATCGTCTTTGTAGGCGGAATCGTCATTGATGTAACCAAGCTGCAGCACCGATTCCCCGAATCGGTTCAGATATCGCCCTTCCACTTCGGTAAACAGGCCGCGGCCATGAATGTACTGCGGCGTCAGCGTGGCGTCGTAATGGGGCGCCAGATTCAGATAATACGGCAGTGCCAGAAAACCACCACTGCCGGCACTGGAAGAGCCGAACTGAGGATACAAAAAACCGGTCTTGCGACGGTCATCAATAGGAAAACTGATGTAAGGCCAGTAAAACACCGGGGCATCGAGCACCTCGAGACGAACGTGTCGGGCGGTGCCGAAGCCTTGCGCCTGATCCAGCTCGATATCGGACGCGACGATGGCCCAGTCGTTCTGGCCAGGGCCGCAGGTGGTCAGCAGGCCATCGGTGATCAGTACCTGATCCTCACCAACCCGGGACAGCGAGCCGGCCTGGCCGCGCATCTCGGATTCATGCAGCAAAAAAGTGGCCGTATTGATGTCGAGCTGCCCGGACTCCACCGAGTAGCGGGCACTCTGACCGGTCAGCAGAAAACCCTCGCCGCGGCTGACCAAAGGCCCTTGCAAGGCCACCTTACCGGATCGGGTATCATAACGGGCTTCTGAAGCTGTGGCCTGAAAACCACCCTGACGCACCCGCACATCGCCCTGCAGATACAGCTCCGCATCCAACTCGTAGCGGGCGTTGAGTGCACTGGCTTCGAGCGGTGCCGAACCTGATCCGCCTTCCGGAAACAGTGGCACCTGAGCACCAACCGGCCCGGAGGGCAGGTAACCGCCGTCACAGAAAACCGGCAAGTTCGCCTGAACCTCTGGCGGCAACTGGCTTTTCGGGCGCCAGTCGAGCTCGGCAGCCGTCAGCGCCCGGCCTGTTTTTTCTTGCGCCACAGTCACCACCGGAGCCAGCGCCATCACCAGCAAAAGCCCGGTAACGCTGGGCTTGAACCACAACAAGTGACGGTAGTGACTGGGCACAGTGGCGAAGTTCCTGTCCGGATGAATGATGGCTCAATAAAAACAGCTGCCTAGTTTACACGCGCCCCACGGCCTTGTTAACGGAAACACCGCTGCAAATCCGTTTTACGCTCTTTATACTCGTCTGCTAACGTTCGCTATCTATCAATGAACTCAGGAAGCCCCGCACAACCATGGATATCCGTCTGCAACGGCTGACCGAATGGGTCAGGCAACGCCCCGGCTTTGATACTGCCAGCCCCGAGCCGGTTTCCGGTGACGCCAGCTTCCGCCGTTATTTCAGGGCGTGGCAGGCAACACCCGGCCAAGCTCGCACGCCCTTTATCATTATGGATGCACCGCCCGAGCACGAGGACTGCCGGCCTTTCGTCACCATTGCCCGGCACTGGCGCGAGCACGGTATCAACGTCCCGGCCATCATCGCCGAGGACCTTGAGCAGGGATTTCTGCTGCTGGAAGACTTTGGCGATCAACTGATGCTGACGATGCTGACCCAGGCCAACGCCGACACCCTGTACCGGCAGGCACTGGATGAACTGGCTTGCATCGGGCACATCCCCGAGCATGGCCTGCCGCTCTATGATGAGGCGTTACTGGATCGGGAAATGGCACTGTTCCCGGACTGGCTGCTGGAAAAGCACCTGCAGTTGCCCTTGGGCAATCTGGACCGCGCCATGCTGGACACCGCCTTTGGCTTGCTCAAAGAGAGCGCCCTGGCGCAGCCGGTAGTGACGGTGCACCGGGATTACCACTCCCGCAACTTGCTGATTGTTCCTGAATGCCAACAACCGGGCGTGATCGATTTTCAGGACGCCGTGCGCGGCCCGGTCACTTATGATGCCGTGTCACTGCTCAAAGACTGCTACCTGCGCTGGCCTGAAGCCAAGGTACAGGAATGGCTGGAATACTACCGGATCGCCAGTCTTGAGGCCGGCCTGCACCGCGCCGACCCCGATACTTTTGCGCAATGGTTTGAGCTGATGGGCATGCAAAGGCATCTCAAGGCCGCCGGCATTTTTGCTCGCCTGGCCATTCGCGATGGCAAAACCGGTTTCCTGGCCGACATCCCCCGGACGGTTGGTTACCTGCGCGATGCCAGTGCCCGGCAACCGGCGCTGCGTCACTTCCATGAGTGGCTCTGTGAGGTGGTGATTCCTGCCATTGAAAGCCGCATCGGCCCATTGCCTGCCCCGGAGATTGCCCGGCCGTGAAAGCCATGATTCTGGCCGCCGGCAAAGGCGAGCGGATGCGACCGCTGACTCTGAGCACCCCCAAACCATTGCTGCTGGCCGGTGGCAAAGCGCTGATCACCTACCATCTGGATAACCTGCACAGGGCAGGCTTTCGGGAAGTGGTGATCAACCATGCCTGGCTCGGGCAACAGATCGAAGATTACCTGGGCAACGGCGAGCGGTTTGAGCTTGATATCCGCTACTCGGCCGAGGGCGAACCCCTGGAAACCGCCGGCGGTATCGCCCGGGCACTGCCCCTGCTGACTGACGCCATCGACGACTGGTTTCTGGTGATCAACGGCGACATCTGGACCGACTTCCCACTGCGGCAGTTGCAACCCCCGGCCCACCCGGATTGCGATGCGGTTCTGGTGATGACCGATAACCCGGCTCACCACCCGGACGGTGATTTCCACCTTGGCGCTGGCGGTGTTCTGAGCGCCTCCGGAGCCGACAGACTCACCTTCACCGGCATCAGCCTGCTGCACCGAAGACTGTTTTCCGGACTGGATGATAGCGCCGGCAAACTGGGCCCGATTTTGCGCAAGGCCATGGCAAGCAACCGCGTGCGGGGGCTAAAATACCACGGCCAGTGGATTGATGTGGGTACCCCGGCACGACTGACCGAACTTGACCGCTTGCTCACCGAAGGCAAACAGCAATCATGACCAAGCCCAGCACGTCGCCGTTACCGGCAAGAATTGAAACTGCCTTTGCCGAGCTGCTCAGAGAACTGTCCAGCTGCGGCCACCAGGCCAGTGCCTTGATGGAGAGAGCAAGGCTGCCGCAGTGGTGCCGCAAGTCCCTGTTCTTCTTCCTGGGCTATATCGCCAAGGCCGATGGCCGGGTAATGGACGCAGACATCCGTTATGCGGAGTCTTTGATGAAAGCCCTGAAGCTGTCCACTCGCCAACGTAAAAAGGCCATCGAGGAGTTTCGGAGAGGCAAAGACAGTGATCATTTGCCCCTGCGCCAGGGCCTTGGGCTCCGGCTGATGGCCCGCGTATGGCCAGGGCCAGTCCTGAAGACCGCCATCTGCCTGTGTCACGGCGCCCAGGTGACAGGACAACCGGGCAAGGCTCGGCGCTACCGCTGTGAAGATGCCGTCGACCATATCGGGTTACCGATGGCGGTAAGTGACGACATCTTCGAGAGTTACGCCAGCAAAATCTGGATTCGCAACAGCCGGACCCAGAACAAACCCACCACGTACGAGCAGGCGTGCCAGGTTCTGGGCGTTACCCGCAGAGATGACCTGGAAACGGTCAAACGCACGTATCGCAAAAAGATCTCGGCCAGCCACCCGGACAAACTTGCCCAGCAAAACCTGACGCCGTCTGAAGTGGCCATGGCCAAAGATCAGCTTTTACGCTATCAGCAGGCCTGGGAGCTGATAAGGCAGCGGCACCGCCCGCGGTGATCAATCAGCCCGGGCCATTCCGGCAGACGGCCCGGCGTTAACGGCCCAGCCAGGCACTGATGCGGCTGGCCAGCCGATCGGCATCAGAGGCTTGTGGCGGGCTTGTCAGCGCAATTGACTGGCGCTGGTACCCTGCCACCTGCTGCCGGCCAAGGGCGGCAGCACGTTCCACGCCCTGACGGCGGGCACCACTCTCGACACTGTGCAGATCCAGCACCCGCCAGGGCCGCGCCTCCGCTGACAGTCGTTCCGGCAGGCCAG
Organism: Marinobacter sp.; assembly: GCA_046498485.1. GTDB lineage: Bacteria > Pseudomonadota > Gammaproteobacteria > Pseudomonadales > Oleiphilaceae > Marinobacter. The sequence continues at coordinate 11,876 of JAWOAO010000072.1, forward strand.
CCAAACGATCGGCCGGGAAACGGGGCGCCAGCCAGATCACCCCCGCCAACGAATCCCGGCCTACCGCCCACCCCGTCACATAGTCTGCCGACCAGCCGATACCGGCAATGGCCGGCTGCTCATAGCCCCGCTGCTCAAGATCCCCGGCGGCCGCATCAAGCAGTTCCCGCACCGAATTGCGGTACTCTGCAATCAGATCCGCCAGCGCATCGTCTGCCGCCAGGTCAATCATCACCGAGGCCGGACCGGCACCTTCATCGACACCTTCATCGGCAACGTCATCAGGCCCCCCCGACAGCTGCGGCTGAGGTACCGCTGGCTGCCGACGACGATGAACCAGGACCTCCGGCGGCGGCCTGAGCCCCAGCGTCATCACCGCAAATCCGCGCTCAGCCAGAGCCTGGAGCAGTGCGCCAGACAAGCCTTCAGCGGCGGTCTGGCCTTCGTTTGCCAGCACAATCAGCGCGCCCCGGCCCGGCGTTTTCAGTTCTGGCTGAAACAGCGCCAACGCCCGGCCATCGTCCTCCAGATCCAGCCACACCGCCCGTTCCGGATAAGCCCTGGCCAAAGCCCACTCACCCAGACCCGACACCGACATCGCCCGGCGCTCGACAACCCGCTCATTAGCAATGTCAGGCTCCGGCTGGTCATCGTCCTGAGCCAGCGCATTAACGGACAATCCGACCAGCACCCACCAGCAAACCCAAATCTTAGCCCGACTGCGTATCAATTCCGTGTACCTCACGCTGCGTAAATGCATGGCAAACTGCTAGACTAGCAGGGTTCCTGCGCAGCCGATAATTCACCTGATCGAGAGAGCCCCTGATGAACCCTTTTCTGATTGCCCCTTCCATCCTCTCTGCTGATTTCGCCCGTCTTGGCGAGGAAGTCGATAACGTACTGGCCGCCGGTGCCGATGTGGTGCACTTCGATGTGATGGACAATCACTATGTTCCCAACCTGACCATCGGGCCCATGGTGTGCGAGGCCCTGCGCAAACACGGCGTCACCGCACCAATTGATGTACACCTGATGGTGTCGCCGGTGGACGATCTGATCCGCATGTTCATCGATGCCGGGGCCAGCTACATCACCTTTCACCCAGAGGCCTCCAATCACGTCGATCGCTCGCTGCAACTGATCCGGGATGGCGGCTGCAAGGCCGGACTGGTGTTCAACCCTGCCACGTCTCTCAGCCACATGGATCACGTGATGGACAAGCTCGACATGGTGCTGATGATGTCGGTCAACCCGGGTTTTGGTGGTCAGAAGTTCATTCCCGGCACCCTGGACAAGCTGCGGGAAGCCCGCAAGCGTATTGACGCCAGTAATTTCAATATTCGCCTGGAAATCGACGGTGGCGTCAAGGTCGACAACATTCGTGACATCGCCGAAGCCGGCGCCGACACCTTTGTCGCCGGCTCTGCCATCTTCAACACCCCGGACTACAAAACCACCATCGACGCCCTGCGCGAAGAACTGGAGCAGGCCCGCAAGGTCATCGGCGGATGAGTCTGAAAGGCCTGTTCAACGCCCGCTGGCCGGGCTTTGCCCTGTTTGATCTGGACGGCACCCTGGTCGACAGCGCGCCCGACCTGGCCGCCGCCGTGGATCAGATGCTGGCCCACCTGGGCCGAAGCCCGGCCGGGCTGGCGAACGTGCGCAACTGGGTGGGTAACGGTTCCGGCGTCCTGGTACGCCGGGCGCTGGCCCGCCAGATCGACTGGGAGCCGCCAACGGCGAAAGACGATGCGCTGTATAACGATGCCATGGCAATTTTCTATAATGCCTACCAGCAACTGAACGGCCGGCAAGCCATCGTCTTTGACGGCGTAACCGACTGCCTGGCACACCTGAAAGCCCTGGGTTGCCGAATGGCGGTGGTCACCAACAAGCCGGACCAGTTCGTGGCGCCATTACTGCAACAGACCGGGCTTGAGCACTACTTTGATGTGGTCGTGGGTGGCGACACCCTGGCTGTCAAAAAACCGGACCCGACGCCACTGCTGCACGCCATGCAACAACTGGGCGGCACCCGGGGCACCACCGTGATGGTGGGGGATTCGGCTGCAGACGTCAGCGCCGCCCGGGCCGCGGGCATACCCTGCGTCGCAGTTCGCTACGGCTACAACTTCGGCAGCTCCGTCGACAGCCTTGGCGCAGATGCGGTGGTTGATTCGCTGACCGAGCTTTTGTAAACATGCAGATCCGACTTCAGGAAACCGAGACATGACACCCGAGCAATTCTCCGGGCTCGCCCAGGCCGGCTACAACCGTATTCCCGTGTACCGTGAGGTGCTGGCAGACCTGGACACGCCCCTGAGTACCTACCTGAAACTGGCCAGCGGCCCGTACTCCTATCTGTTCGAGTCGGTTCAGGGTGGCGAGAAATGGGGCCGGTATTCGATCATCGGTCTGCCCAGTCAGGAAGTCCTGAAAGTCTTCGATCACCGCATCGAAGTGAGCCGCCATGGCGAGCTGGTGGAACAGGCCGAGGTCGACGATCCGCTGGCCTTTGTCGACGCCTACCAGAAACGCTTCCATGCCCCGGATCTGCCCGAACTACCGCGCTTCAACGGCGGCCTGGTGGGTTATTTCGGCTACGACACCGTGCGCTACATTGAAAAGCGCCTGCG
>JAWOAO010000191.1:0-4230 GCA_046498485.1 Marinobacter sp.
CCAGCCACAAATTGACGGCGGTACCGGGCAGACGTGTTTGCCAGAGGGCAACATCGTATTGACCGAAGCGGAACCGGGTTTTCCGGCGAGAGCCGGCCGCTCTGGCGGCTTTCAGGGCCGCGGGATAGCCCGGTAGCAGGATCTGGCAGTCCAGTCCCAGTTTGCACAGCGCCTCTGGCAGGTTGGCAGAGACATCCGCCAAACCGCCGGTTTTTATCAGCGGAAACACTTCACTGGTACAAAACAGGATACGGTTCATAGCGCGGCTCTCAGGATGATCAGGCCCAGCGGTGGCACGGTGATGTCGAGCGCGCACGGCCTGGCCATCCATGGCTCGTCAGCTGCCTGTAATGGCAGGGGATTGCCCAGATTGCTGCCACCGTAGTATTGCGAATCGGAGTTAAACATCTCGTGCCAGATGCCACCTTGGGGTAGGCCAATCCGGTAATGGTGCCTGGGGATCGGGGTAAAATTGATGACAACCACCAAGACCTGGCTATCGCCATCCCCACGGCGCAGGTAACTGATTACGGATTGCGGCGAATCGTGGCAATCAATCCACTCAAAACCATCGGTCCTGAAATTACGACCATGGAGTGCCGGTTCTCGCCGATACAGTCCGTTGAGATCCTGCACCAGTTTGTGGATGCCCCGATGCCCCTCGTGCTCCAGCAGCTGCCAATCAAGCTCGCGCTTCTCGCTCCATTCCCGACGCTGACCGAATTCACCGCCCATAAACAGGAGCTTGGCGCCGGGATAGGTGTACATGTAACTGAACAACAATCGGAGGGAGGCGTTCTGCTGCCATTCGTCGCCGGGCATTTTCTGGATCAGGCTGGATTTACCGTGGACCACTTCGTCATGGGACAGCGGCAACAGAAAGTTTTCGGTATAGGCATAGGTCAAGCCGAAGGTGAGTTTGTCGTGGTGGTACTGGCGGTACACCGGGTCCTGTTGCAGGTAATCCAGGGTGTCGTGCATCCAGCCCAGGTTCCACTTGAAATTAAAGCCCAGTCCGCCAATTTCCGGCGGCCGGGTAACCCGGGGCCAGGAGGTGGATTCTTCTGCCATCATCAGGGCGCCGGGAAACCGGCTTTGACATACCCGGTTCAGATCCTTGAGGAATTCAACCGCCTCAAGATTCTCGTTGCCTCCGAATTCATTGGGCAGCCATTCACCCTCTTCCCGGGAGTAGTTGAGATAAAGCATGGAGGCCACCGCGTCGACCCGCAGGCCATCCATGTGGAAGGTGTCCAGCCAGAACAGCGCACTGCCAATCAGAAAATTCCGCACCTCATGCCGACCGTAATTGTAGATCAGGGTGCCCCAGTCCTGGTGACGTCCACGGCGGGGATCTTCGTGCTCGTACAGGGCGGTGCCGTCAAAGCGGCCAAGGGCATAATCGTCGTCCGGGAAGTGACCGGGCACCCAGTCCAGGATTACACCAATGTCGTTCTGGTGGCACTGATCGATCAGATACCTGAGGTCATCCGGGCTGCCATAGCGGCTGGTGGGTGCGTAATAGCCCGTGGTCTGATAACCCCAGGATTCGTCCAGTGGATGTTCGGTAACCGGCATCAGTTCAATGTGGGTAAATCCGGTTTCCACCACGTAGGGAATCAACTGCTCTGCCAGCTCACGGTAGCTCAGCCAACGGCCGGAGCCATGGTGGCGCCAGGAACCGGGATGAACCTCATAAATACAGATCGGGCGATGCCGCCAGTCGAATCGACTGCGCTGTTCAAGCCAGTCGCCGTCACCCCAGCCATAACGCCCACGCTCTGTGACAACAGCGGCAGTCGCAGGCCTGAGCTCGAAGGCCTGGCCATAAGGATCGGATTTGATAATCTCTCCACGAGCAGTGGCGATGGCAAATTTGTACAGAGCACCCGGCACAATACCCGGTACAAACACACTCCAAACTCCATAAGCATCGTTGGGCAACAGTGTGTGCCGGGCCGAATCCCAGTCGTTAAAGTCACCAACCACACTAACCGATCGGGCATTGGGCGCCCAGACAGCAAAACGCACGCCCTCGGCACCCAGGTAGGTAAGGGGATGCGCGCCCAACACATTATAAATATGCCAGTGGCGCCCTTCGGCAAAAAGCTGGAGATCAAATTCGCTCAGGGCAGGGCTTTCCATAGACCTCAGGTTCCCGATCAGAATGGCTGGGTTCAGTTAACACCATTGGACACTGTTGCGCCTGTTTAAAAACGACAGCAGACAATTTTACGTCACAATCTCATGGTAGTGTTCTAATATTAGTACCAGTGTCAAATTAGTGTCGATCCCCTCTTTAACATTAACGTGAGAGAGGTGGACAGAAAACCGCTTCGGTTTTCAGGGAAGCTTCTATGCAAACACTACAGCGCTTGGTGAATCGCCCCACTCGGCATACCCTTGCGTTGATCCTGGCCTGGCGGTTCATGCGTGGCGAGTTCGACGATTTTGTCGAGCTGCTACCCCCTGAAATGCTTGGCAAGGATTATCCCCATGGTCTGTGACAGTCGAACCCCGGTTGTACTTTGCTGGCACATGCATCAGCCGGTCTACCAGGACCAGAGCTCCGGTGAGTTTCTGTTCCCCTGGGTGTACCTGCACTGCATCAAGGATTACGTCGACATGGCGGCCCACCTGGAAGCGCACCCTGGCGCCCGCGCCGTCGTCAACTTTGCGCCGGTTCTGCTTGAGCAGATTGAAGAGTATCTGATACAGATTGAACGCTGGCGACACAGCGGCTCGCCATTGGGTGACCCGCTACTGGCCGCTCTGGTCAGTGATTCACTGCCGGAGCCGGGGTCACCGCGTTTTCTTGAGTTGATGGAGAAGTGCCTGCGGGCTAATGCCGATCGAATCATCAGGCGATTTGCGCCTTACCAAAGACTTTCCGAGCTGGCCGGCTTCTACCGCAACCGGCCGGACATCCAGCGCTACATTTCCCGACAGTTTCTGGCCGATTTGCTGGTGTGGTATCACCTGGGCTGGATGGGGGAAACCGTTCGCCGGAGTCATCCTGTGATACAAAGCCTGCAGGAGAAAAGCCACCAGTTCTCGATGGACGACCGGCGCGCGCTGCTCGAGGTGATTGCTGAACTGATGGCCGGCCTGGGGCCAAGATACCGGCACCTCGGCCAGTCCGGACAGGTGGAGTTGGCCATGAGCCCCTGGGCACACCCGATTGTGCCTCTGCTACTGGACCTTGAATCCGCGCGTGAGGCAATCCCCGACATTGCCATGCCGGAGCACACTCAATACGCCGGTGGAACAGAGCGGGCGCTCTGGCATCTGCAACAAGGCCGCCAGGTTTTTCACCGGTTTTTCGGGGTAGATCCAGTCGGATGTTGGGCCTCCGAAGGCGCCTTGAGCCAACAAACGCTGTCACTGCTGCATCAGCAGGGTTTTCGGTGGAGCGCCAGTGGTGATTCGGTGGCCCATAACAGCATCAGGCTGGCGAAAGATCAGTCGGCGTTAAAGAAAGAGCCTGGCATACATCAGCCTTTTCAGTTTGCCGAAGAACCGTTAACGGTGTTTTTCCGTGACGACGGCTTGTCTGATCTGATTGGCTTTACCTACGCGGACTGGCATGCGGAAGATGCGGTTGGTGATCTGGTGCAGCACATTGAAAACATTGCCAGCGAGCGTAAGCAGGGTAAAACGCCGGTCATTTCGGTGATCCTGGATGGCGAAAATGCCTGGGAATATTATCCGAAAAACGGTCACTACTTTCTGGACGAACTGTACCGGGTGCTGGAGAGCCACACCAGCCTGCGCCTGACCACTTATAAAGACCTGGTGGAGCAACCAGTGTGCGAGCCCGCTCGACTGCCGCACCTGGTGGCGGGCAGCTGGATTTACGGCACGTTTTCGACCTGGATTGGTGATCCAGACAAGAATCGGGCCTGGGATCTTCTGTGCGAGGCCAAGCACCATTATGACCGGGCCATGGATAATGGAACCTTGTCAGTAGAACAGAAAGAAAAAGCCAGCCGGCAACTCGGGCTTTGTGAGGGCTCCGACTGGTTCTGGTGGTTTGGCGATTACAATCCCGCCGCCATTGTCCGGGATTTTGAGCACCTGTATCGCCGACATTTGATCAACCTCTATGAAACCATCGGTTATCCGGTACCGGCCAGTCTGTTCCGGCCACTCAGTCAGGGTGGAGGCGAGCCGGCCCGTGGCGGCGCCATGCGACCAGGGCATGATGCAGGAGCTGAGGAATGAGCGACC
>JAWOAO010000273.1:0-10641 GCA_046498485.1 Marinobacter sp.
CAATGTGGTGACCGCCTTCAAGGAGGTGGCCGATGCCGTGGTCTGCTATGACCTTCGGCCCGGCGAGGGTGCCAAAACACTGGCCTTCAAGCAGGACTCCCGTCGCCTGTTTGAAGTGGTTGCGGAGGTTCTTGGATTCCCGGCACTTGAAGTTGTGCCCACCGGTGGCGATAGCCCGGAAGAGCGTGAGCGGGAACAGTGGAACGACGGCAACAACGTGCTGGCGCTGAGCCCCGGGGTGGTGATTGGTTATGACCGTAACGACGATACCAATGCGGCCCTGGCAGCAGCCGGCATCGAGGTTCTGGCCATACCCGGTGCCGAGCTGGGCCGGGGCCGGGGCGGCGGTCGATGCATGAGCTGCCCAACCATCAGGGATGCTGTCTGACAGCAAAGGAGAAGGGCGATGGCGTTTAATCTCAGGAACCGACATTTTCTGACGCTGCGAGACTTTACCCCACAGGAAATCAGTTTCCTGCTGAAGCTGTCCGCAGACCTCAAAACCGCCAAGTACGCCGGCACCGAGGTGCCGAGGCTGCAAGGCAAGGATATTGCACTGATCTTCGAGAAGAACTCCACGCGAACCCGGGTCGGGTTCGAGGTGGCGGCTTATGACCAGGGTGCGCGAGTAACCTATCTGGGGCCAACCGGCACTCACATCGGCCACAAGGAATCGGTGAAAGACACCGCGCGGGTGCTTGGCCGGGTCTACGATGCCATCGAATACCGGGGCTTCGGCCAGTCCATTGTGGAGGAGTTGGCGCAGTTCGCCGGCGTGCCGGTCTACAACGGACTGACCAACGAGTTCCATCCGACCCAGATCCTGGCGGATTTACTGACCATGCAGGAACAGGTGGAAAAACCGCTGCGCGAGGTAGCCTTTGTGTTTATCGGCGATGCCGCCAACAACATGGGCGACAGCCTGCTGATCGGTGGCGCCAAAATGGGTATGGACGTGCGTTTGTGCGCGCCTCAGGTTTGCTGGCCGAACCAGGCGGTGCAAGACGAGGCAAGGGCGCTGGCGGCGGAAACCGGTGCCCGCATCACCATCACCGAGGACATTGACTCCGCCGTTGCCGGTGTCGATTTCGTTTATACCGATGTCTGGGTCTCGATGGGGGAGCCAAAAGAAAAGTGGGCTGAGCGCATCAAACTGCTGATGCCTTACCAGGTCAATGCGGCCCTGATGGCGAAAACCGGCAATCCCCGCGTGCGGTTCATGCACTGTTTGCCGGCCTTCCACAACACCGAAACGGTGGTGGGCAAAGAGATTCAGAAAACCCATGGCATTGATGCCATGGAGGTGACTGACGAGGTGTTCGAAAGCCCGGCCTCCATTGTTTTTGATCAGGCCGAAAACCGGATGCATACCATCAAGGCCGTCCTCGTGGCGACTCTGGGAGGCTGACATGCTGATAGTGGCAGCTTTGGGTGGTAACGCCCTGTTGAAACGCGGCGAGCCGCTGACCGCGGTAGTCCAGCGCAACAACGTGCAAACGGCGGCGCTGTCGCTGGCGGCCATCGTCCGGGCCGGACACGATCTGGTGATCACCCACGGCAATGGGCCGCAGGTGGGGCTATTGGCGTTGCAGGGCGCGTCCTATAAGCCGGATGAGGCCTATCCGCTGGATGTTCTGGGCGCAGAGACCGAGGGCATGATCGGCTATATGATCGAACAGGAACTGGAGAACGCGCTGGGGCATGACCGGCCGGTCGCGACCCTGCTGACGCAGGTGGTGGTGGACCCGAAAGATCCGGCCTTCGAGAAACCGACCAAGTTGGTCGGACCGGTCTATGAGCGCGACGAGGCTGAGCGTCGGGCCGCAGGCGCGGGCTGGAGTATTGCGCCGGACGGCGACAAGTGGCGCCGGGTGGTGCCCTCACCCAAACCCCTGGAAATACCGGATTTGCGTGTGCTGCAGTTATTGCTGGAACAGGGTGTGGTGGTGGTCTGCACGGGTGGCGGCGGCATACCGGTGCTGCGCCGGGATGACGGCAGCCTGGTGGGCGTTGAAGCGGTCATCGACAAGGACGCCGCCAGCGCACTGCTGGCCAGGCAACTGGGCGCGGAGGCGCTGCTGCTGTTGACCGATGTCGATGCCGTCTACCGGGATTTTGGCACCGATCAGGCGACGCCGGTTGCCGCCCTGACAGTGGCTCAGGCGCGAGCACTGGACATGCCCGCCGGCTCCATGGGGCCCAAGCTGCTGGCCGCCTGTGAATTTGCTGAAGCCGGAGGGCTCAGCGGCATTGGCCGGCTGCAGGATGCCGTTGCCATACTTGAAGGATCGGCAGGCACTCGCGTGTCTGCCGGGTAACAGGTCGCTATTATGAGTCAGGATCAGTTGCAGGTGTCGCCCGAGGCGGGTACCGGTACCGTCGTTGCCATCAGGGGTGGTGTGGTGAGTGTCCGCTTCCCTGAGGAGCGGGTACCCAAGATCCGTGAGCTCTTGTACGCCGGCAAGATTGGCCTGGAGGTGGCCGCGCTGGAGGACAAGGGTGTGGTCCGTTGCATGGCCTTGGCGCCGGTGAAGGGCCTGGGCCTGGGCATGCCGGTGCGGGCGACCGGCTCGTCAATCACCGTGCCGGTGGGCGATGCCATATTGGGACGCATGCTCAACGTGTTTGGTGCGCCGGTGGATAACAAACCGGTGCCGGCTACCAGCGAGCGCCGGGCCATTCATCAGCTGCCGCCCTTGCTGGAAGACCGGGTGGTGCGCAGCCAGATTCTGGAAACCGGCATCAAGGCCATTGATTTGTTGTCTCCCATTGAGCGCGGCGGCAAAACCGGTCTGTTCGGCGGCGCCGGTGTCGGCAAAACCGTGCTGATTACCGAACTGATCAATAACACCGTGCAGCAACACAAGGGCGTCAGCCTGTTTTGCGGCATTGGCGAACGATCCCGGGAGGCAGAAGAGCTCTACCGGGAAATGGGCGAGGCCGGCGTGCTTGATAACACCGTCATGCTGTTCGGACAGATGAACGAGGTTCCGGGTGTCCGGTTCCTGGTCGGCAAAACCGCGCTGACCATGGCGGAATATTTCCGCGATGAACAGCACCGGGATGTGTTGCTGCTGATTGACAACATTTTCCGCTTTGTCCAGGCCGGCTCGGAAGTGTCCGGGCTGCTGGGCCGCATGCCTTCGCGGGTTGGCTATCAGCCGACCCTGGCCACAGAGCTGGCCGAGCTGGAGGAAAGAATTACCTCCACCCGTAGTGCCGCGATCACCTCGGTCCAGGCCGTTTACGTGCCGGCCGACGATTTCACCGACCCTGCTGCCGCCCATATTTTTTCGCATTTGTCCGGCTCCGTGGTGCTGTCACGCAAGCGCGCCAGTGAAGGCTTGTACCCGGCGATAGACCCCCTGGCGTCGTCTTCGGTCATGCTCACGCCGTCAGTGGTTGGCCAGAGGCATTACGACATTGCCCGGGCGGTGCGCCGGACGCTTGCAGAATACGAAGAGTTGCGGGACATCATCGCCATGCTGGGCATTGAGGAACTGTCGGCAGCTGACCGATTGACGGTTGCCCGTGCCCGCCGCCTGGAACGCTTCCTGACCCAGCCATTTTTCACCACCGCAGCCTTTACCGGTACCGAAGGCCAGCGTGTGACCATCGCCGAGACGCTCGACGGCTGTGAAACCCTCCTGGAACAGACCGAATTCGAGCAGAACGAAAGCGAGTACTACATGATCGGCGCGCTGCCTGAGGTGACGGCATGACCATGGCGGCGGAGATGCAAGTCTGCCTCAGGTTGCCGACCCGGGTGCTGTATCAGGGCATGGCCCGCAAGCTGTTTGCGGTCGCGGAAAACGGCGCCTTCGGCATGTTGCCCAATCACATTGATTTTGTCACCGCGCTGGTGCCGTCGGTGCTGATTGTGACCCTGGCCGATGGCCGTGAACAGATCTTCGGCATCGACGAGGGCATTCTGGTGAAAAAAGGCCATGAGGTCGACATTGCGATCCGGCGCGGTGTCCGGGGTGAGGATCTTGACTCGTTGCAGGACAGTGTCCGCAGGAATTTTGTTGAGGTGGATGAAGACGAACGCGTTGCCCGGTCTGCCTTGTCCAGGCTGGAGGCCGGCATGGTGCGCCGGTTTGCCGACCTGCAGCGGCCCAAGCCATGAGCCAGCAGCGTCGGTCACCGGAGGACGATATCGGCCGTCGGGCGCAGCGCCTGAAAAAGGCCCGGGAGAAGGCCGGCGCGAGTCCGCTGCGCGGCTTGGGCGTGTTTGGCATGATCGGCTGGTCCATCGCGGTTCCGACCGTCGGTGGCGCCTTTCTCGGGCTCTGGCTGGACCGCACCGTGCCCCAGGATTTTCCCTGGGTGCTTGCCCTGATTCTGGGCGGGGTGACCCTGGGTGGCTTTATTGCCTGGGCCTGGATCGGCCGAGAAAGCGCGGAAGAGGAGGATAATCATGATGATCGTTGACTGGCCGGGCGCGCTGATGGGCTTGGGTGTCGGTGTGGTGGTGAGCGTTATGTATTTTGCCGGTCTGGCCTTGAGCGTGCGCGCGGCACTGGCCTCACCGCGGCCCGCTGCGGTGCTTGTGCCCAGCGCCGTATTGCGCATCGGACTGCTGCTGGCGGTCGGCTGGCTGGTAACGGACGGGGCCACCCTGGCCTGGGCCTTTGCCGGCTACGGGGTGGCGTTTTTTCTGGTGCGCTTTCTGGCCACCTTACTTGCACGCCTACCGCGCCCGGAGGATGTCTGATGGAACTGACCCCCGATGAAACAACGCTGTTCACGGTCTGGGGTATCGGGATCAACGAGACGGTTGCCTATACCTGGGTCGTGATGATGTTACTGACCGTTGCGTCCATTGTGATTACCCGCAATTTGCGGCCGGATGTACCGCCGAACCGCTGGCGTACCACCCTGGAAGTCATTGTCACGGCCATCGAGAGCCAGATAGAGGAAATTTCACCGCGCGCCTCACGCCATGTGCTGTATTTTTCCGGAACCCTGTTTCTGTTTATCGCATTATCAAATCTGCTGCTGGTTGTACCGGGCTTCACGCCACCCACGGCCTCGCTCTCCACCACCGCTGCCCTGGCTTTATCGGTACTGATTGCCGTACCGCTGTTCGGGATTACCCAACAGGGCATCCGTGGTTATCTGAAAACCTACGTCCAGCCGTCCGTCATCATGCTGCCGTTCAATATCATCAGTGAGTTCTCGCGCGGTATATCCCTGGCCATTCGCCTGTATGGCAACGTCATGAGCGGCGCGGTGATCGCAGGTATTTTACTGGGTATTGCCCCGTTCTTTTTCCCGGTGGTGATGGACGTGCTCGGATTGCTGACGGGCCTGATCCAGGCCTACATATTCGCCATCCTGGCGACGGTGTATATCTCATCGGCAACCGCTATCGTTGGCAAGCCCTTGCACAAGGAGAAAAACAAATGACTGACCTTGCACTTATTGCCGTGGTCTCCATTCTGACGGCGGGCCTGACCGTGTCTTTTGGTGCGCTCGGCCCTGCTCTGGGAGAAGGCCGGGCTGCAGCGGCCGCCCTCGCCGCCATCGCTCAGCAGCCGGACTCCGCCTCGACATTGTCGCGGACTCTGTTTGTCAGCCTGGCAATGATCGAGTCTACGGCGATTTACTGTTTTGTGGTGGCGATGATCGTGCTGTTTGCCAATCCGTTCTGGGAACAGGCTATGCAGGCCGCCCAGTCGGCGGCAGGTTGAACCATGTCTATTGACTGGGTCACGGTGGTTGCCCAGATCGGCAATTTTCTGGTGCTGGTCTGGCTGCTCAAGCGCTTTCTGTACAAGCCTATCCTGAACGGTATCGATGCCCGGGAGGCCGAAATCGCAACACGAATGGGCGAGGCGGAGATTGCCCGACAAAAGGCCGCGACCGCCGAAGCCGCGTTTCTGGAACAGCAGCAGAAGTTGCTGGCTGATAATTCCGCCCATGCCGAGCAGATTCGCGAGCAGGCGGAACAAGAGAAAGAGGCCCTGCTGGCCACCACCCGCAACAAGCTGGAACAGGAAAAGCAGGACTGGCAGGCGCACCTGGACGCGGAACGGGAAGCGTTCACCCGAGAGTTGCACCTGGCCAGTGCCGACACCCTCTACCAGCTGGTTCGCCGGGCACTTCGTGATCTGGCGGATGAGGATCTGGAGGAGCAGATTGCCCTGACGGTGATAAGCAAGCTGGAGCCGCTGTCCGGGCAGCTGAGCTCCGCGGCTGATCACGCTGAACAGGCCGTTGCCACGACCCACGCACCTTTGCCAGAAAAAACGCAGGACACGATGAGGGCGGCGCTGGAACGTCTGGCGCCAGGACTTCCCTTGAGCTTTACCACGGAGCCCGGTCAGGCTCCGGGGCTGATCCTGCGTATTGGCAGTGTTCAGGTGGCCTGGACGGTTGATAGCTACACCGACGAACTGGTCGGCTTGTTGGCCGATCGGCTGACCGCCGGTGACTCAGGCAGGGTGCATAATCATGGCTGAAGAGCCGGGATTGACCTCAGCGAAGCGCTTTATTGGTGCCGTACTGGACAGTCCGAAACCCTCACTGGCGCTGACTGAAGTGGGCACGGTTACCGAGGTGGGTGACGGTATTGCCGTGGTGTCTGGCCTGGCCCGCGCTCTGGCCGATGAGCTGCTGATTTTCGCCTCGGGTGTTCGGGGTGTGGTGCTCGATCTGGAACCCGGCCGGTTGGGCGTCATCCTGCTTGGGCCCTCGCAGCTGGTCCGTTTTGGCGAGGATGTCTGGCGGACTCACAAGGTGTTCAGTGTGCCGGTCGGGCCGGGCCTCATTGGCCGTGTTGTCGACGCCACCGGCGAGCCCCGGGACGGCAAAGGCAAGGTGGCAGCGACCGCAGAACGGCCGGTGGAGGCCAGTGCGCCGGGCATACTGAGCCGTGCCCCGGTCACCCGTCCCCTGGCCACCGGCATCAAGGCCATTGATGGCGCGGTGCCGGTCGGGCTGGGCCAGCGCGAACTGATTATCGGTGACCGGCAAACCGGTAAAACCTCCCTTGCGGTCGATACCATTCTCAACCAGTCCCGCTCGGATGTGCTGAGCATCTATTGCGCCATTGGCCAGCGCGGAGACGCGGTCGCCCGGGTTATTGAAACCCTGCGGCAAAGTGGCCAGATTGCCAACACCATTGTGGTTGCCGCCGGCGATGAGGACGCGCCCGGCCTGGCTTACATTGCGCCTTATGCGGCCATGACCATGGCTGAATACTTTTCAAACCAGGGCCGGGATGTGCTGGTGGTACTGGACGACCTGACCCACCATGCCCGCTCCTACCGCGAGCTGTCCCTGTTGCTGCGCCGCCCGCCGGGGCGGGAAGCGTTCCCGGGTGACATTTTCTATGTCCACGCCAGGTTGCTGGAGCGGGCCGGCCAGTTCACGCCGGAAGCCGGGGGTGGCTCCATCACCGCGTTACCCGTGGTAGAGACCCAGGCGGAAAACTTGTCCGCCTACATTCCGACCAATCTGATTTCGATTACCGACGGCCAGATCTACCTGTCGCCACGGCTGGTGCGCAAAAACCAGTTTCCGGCGGTGGATATCGGGCTATCGGTATCGCGGGTCGGCGGCAAGGCTCAGCACCGGGCCTTCCGGGATGTGGCCGGTAATCTGCGGGTCACGCTCTCCCAGTTTGAGGAACTGGAAGATTTTGCCCGTTTTGGTACCCGCCTGGATGATAACACCCGGGCCCGCCTGAAACGCGGGGCGGCGGTGCGTGCCGCATTGCGCCAGCCGGAGCGGGATCCGGTGCCGGCGGTGGAGCAGCTTTTGATTTTAATGGCCGCGATGGAAGGGCTGTTCGACGACCTGTCCGAAAACGAGATCGTTACTGCTATGGCGAGGATGCGCAAAGGCGTTGGTGACTCCCTGAAAGACGTTGCCGAGAGCATCGGGCAAAACCGTCCGCTGGAGGAAGACGAAAAGGCAACGCTCCTGCAGGTGGCTCGCACTGCATTCAAGTTGCCTGGAGAAGAGACCCGTGACCCAGACGCTTGAAGTCCTGTCCCGCCGCACTGCTACGCTCACCAGCATTCGCGGCATTGTGCACACCATGAAGACCATGTCTGCGATCAACGCGGTGCCTTATGAGCATGCCGCCCGCTCTGTTGAGTCCTATCACCAGACCGTGCTGAGCGGTCTCCGGGCTTTTGTTGCCAAAACCGGCCCTATCGCGATGCCTGTGGCGGTGCAGGCTGAACGGATTCTGGTGGTGTTTGGTTCTGATCATGGTTTGTGTGGCAATTACAATGAGGTGCTTGCAGCGAGGGTGCGGGCCGAGGCTTCAGAGGTGGCTAGCGGCACCCGGGTATTGTGCGTCGGCGTCCGGATGAATGACGCCCTCAGCGATCAGGGGCTCAGCCCGGAAGTCACCTTCCTGCCCCCGGCGTCGGCCGACGGCATCGGACGCCTGGCGAGTGACATAGTGACCCGGCTGGACGAGATCGGGGGCGGCGATGTACACAACCGGATTGCCGTAACCCTGGCGTTCACCCGCAGGGCAGGGAAGGGGCAACGCGAACCGGTGGTGAGCCCATTGTTGCCGCTGGCACCCTCGCTGCTGTCGGATCCTGGCAAGAGGAACTGGCAGTCCCGATCCCTTGCCGACTATACAATGCGAGCAACGCCGCTGCTTGCCGCACTGCTGCGTAACCATATCTTTGCCAGTGTTTTTCATGCCTCAGCGGAAGCGATGGTGACCGAGAATGCGGCCCGGCTGGCCTTGATGCAGCAGGCGGAACAGGCAGTTGATGAGCGTCTTGAAGAGGTTGGCGGGCAGTTCAGGCTGGTGCGTCAGGATGAGATTACCAACGAGCTTATGGACATCATTATCGGTTTTGAGGCGTTGAAAAAAACATCACCCCCGTGAGTACTTTCTCCTTGTCCTTTTCAACCTCAAGATCGGCTGGTTTCAGCTGATGTTCGTGCGGGCAGCCAGACGCTGACACAGAGCCCGGGCTGGCCGTCTGTTCGTCCGGCGAGGCTAAGCTGGCCTCCGTGCAATTCGGCAATCCGCCGGGCAATGGCCAGGCCCAGTCCGGCGCCCGCGCCCTGGCGCTGATCCAGCCGGGTGAACCGGCTGAGCGCACGTTCACGATCTTCCGGCGCAATGCCCGGCCCCTGATCGCAGATGGTCACCGTGAAGCCGCCGGCCTCCTCACCCATGGCGGTGTTCACCCGGGTGCCCGGGGGGCTGTACTGGATGGCGTTAGCCAGCAGTGAGCGCAGCATGGTGGTGATCAGCGCGCTATGGCAGCTCACCATCGCCAGCACGCATGGGTTGTCCAGTTCGGGTTCGATCTGCTTTTTCAGAGCCAGGGGGGCAACATCGGCAAGGCTTTGCTCTACCAGTTCCGCCAGATTCTGAGTCTCAGGTTGAAAATCGACACCGGCATCGACCCGGCTTAACAGCAGCAGCTGCTCGACCAGGTGCACCATCCGGTCTACCGCGGCCGTAAGATTGTCGAATTCGCCCGGGTGGCGCTCAGCCTGCTGCTCCAGATTCAGCCGCAGTACGGTCAAGGGCGTGCGGAGTTCGTGGGCGGCATCGGCGGAGAACCGGCGTTCGCGCTCCAAGGCCTGATTCAGTCGTTTCAGCAGGCCGTTGACAGCCTGCACCAGGCCGACCACCTCCTTGGGTGCGTGCCGGTCATCGAGCGGGTGAATGCGCTCGGGTGCCATGTTGCGCACCGGTTTTTCCAGCCGGCGCAGGGGGCGGAAGCTGACCTGGATGGCGGCAATGGCGGCGACCACCAGCAATGGCAGGGCCAGCAGCAAAGGCAGCACGTTGCCTAAAGCCAGTTCCTGGCTCAGTTCCTGACGGATGTCCTCACGCTGAGCAGTCCGGATCCAGAAACCGGTGGCCGGGTCTTGCAGCGTGAAAATGCGCCAGCGATAGCCTTGCGACTCGGCCCAGGAGTAGCCGGGGACCAAACCTTCGGAGTCATCGGCTTTCAAAGTGTCCAGTAAGGGAGTGCGATCCGGGGTCCAGACCTCAAACGCCAGTTTCTTTTCGTATTTGTGTCCGATTCCCCGGGGCAATATTTCGTTGTCATCCGCCTCAAAGTCGACGTTGTCGCCATTGGTCAGCGGCAATTCCAGCGTTTCACTCAGGGTTTTCGGTAGCTGCTCCATGGATTGGGTATCAGCCAGGTGGCGCACCAGTCCCTGCACAATGCGCGTGCTTTGGGCGAGTTCAGCATCGAACAGTTCTTCCAGCTCATGGTTACTTTCAATGTAGCTCCAGGCGGCGGCAATCAGGGCAATCAGTAGCACTGTTGAGGTGACCAGCAGGGTCAGGGTGCGGGTCAGTGACATTCCGGTACTCCGGCCGCGGCCTGGCTGTCGAGCAGGTAGCCAACACCCCGGATGGTGCGGATGGAGGCCTTCACAATCCGGCGCCGAAGATGATGGATGTGCACTTCGAGGGCGTTGCTTTCGGCCCCCTGTTCCCAACCGTAAAGCTGTTCTTCGAGGCGCCGGCGAGTGGCCACCTGGTCGGGATGGCGCATCAGATAATTCAGGATCTGGAACTCACTGCGGGGCAGGGTGACGGTTTGCTCAGCCGTAATGAGTTGGCAGGAATCGGTGTTCAGAACCAGTCGCCCGACGGTCAGGGCGTTTGGAGGCAGCGCGGAGCCCCGG
>JAWOAO010000385.1:0-3303 GCA_046498485.1 Marinobacter sp.
ACCTCTCAACATTCCCTTTGGCGCCACTTAACCAAAAAAAAGCAGCCCCTTGAGGCTGCTTTTTTTTGGTTAAGTGGCGCCAAAGGGAATGTTGAGAGGTTGACCATTGCCCAGGACGGATGACGAGCAGTTGATTGCCCGGTTTGGTGATGCCATCTGGCTGGAAGACGGTCTGGGGGAAAAAACCCGTCAGGCCTATGCCAGTGATTTGGCTCGACTGGCCGAATGGCTCGGGCAGCAGGCCGGTTCGCCAACCCTCCGGGTTGTCCGCCGCACCGACCTGCTTGCCTGGATGTCTCAGGGGCTTACGGATGGCTTGAAGGCCAGTACCGCGGCCCGCCGCCTGTCTGGCATCCGGCGCTTCTACCGGTTCTTGTTGCGTGAGGGACTGATCGCGCAAGACCCGACGTTGAGAATCGACAGCCCGCGACTGCCCCGGCGACTGCCCGACACGCTTACCGAGGACGATGTCGATACTCTGCTCACCGAGCCGGATCCGCAGCTGCCCCTGGAGCTTCGGGACCGGGCCATGCTGGAGATTCTGTACGGTTGTGGTTTGCGGGTATCCGAGTTGACTGGTTTGACGGTGGACCAGGTCAATCTGCGCCAGGGCGTTGTGCGCATCCGCGGCAAGGGCGATAAAGAGCGCCTTGTCCCCCTGGGTGAAGAAGCTGTGGACTGGTTGATTCGTTACATGAAAGGCGCGCGCGGCGAGTTGCTGAAAGGCAAAAGCAGTGATGCGCTGTTTCCCGGCAACCGGTCGACCCCGATGACCCGCCAGACCTTCTGGCATCGAATCAAGCATTACTCGGTCAGGGCGGGTATTCGCAAGCAGCTTTCTCCGCATACCTTGCGCCATGCGTTCGCGACCCACCTGTTGAATCACGGCGCTGATTTAAGGGTGGTGCAGATGCTGCTGGGTCATTCCGACCTGTCAACAACCCAGATTTACACCCACGTGGCGCGTCAGCGGTTGCAGGACCTGCATCAGGCGCACCATCCCCGAGGCTAATCTGGTATGTTACCGGGATGAACTTTTGTTCTGTGACCGTGTCGCATCAGAAGGTCAGCGTGGACCGTGTCAGAAGGTGCCGGCCAGACCACAGGGGCGGGCCCCGGAACCCATACATCAGAAGGTAAGTTGAATTCATGAATGTTAAAATTTTGGCCGCGGCTGCCGGCCTGATGCTGGCCGGTGTGTCGGCTGCCAGTGCGGCCGTGATCGAAGATCAAATTGCCAGCCAGCTGATGGCGGCCATACCTGGCCTGAACGTGACCTCGGTTCGAGAGTCCGAGGCGACCGGGTTGTATGAGGTTCAGAGCAATAATGGCGACACCATCTACACCACGGCTGATGGCGTCTATCTGTTGACCGGCGATTTGCTCAAGATCACCGACAGTGGCATTGCCAATGTCTCGGAAGCCTCCAGAGCCGGTCAGCGCAAAGCGCAGATGGCAGCGTTTGGCGGCAAAGGGATTATTTCCTATCCGGCCAAAGGCGAGCAGAAAGCGGTCATTGATGTGTTCACTGACATCGACTGCCCCTATTGCCGGAAAATGCACGACGAGGTGCCAGAGCTGAATGAGTACGGCATCACCGTCAACTACTACGGCTTTCCGCGCTCGGGCCCGGGCACACCCTCATTCCGCAAATATGAATCGGTATGGTGTGCAGACGATCAGCAGGCAGCGATGGATGCTGCCAAAGGAGGCTGGTCTGTTGTCCAGAAAGCCTGCAAAAATCCGGTGGAGGCGCAATATCGCCTGGGCGGGCAGGTGGGTGTGACCGGTACTCCGGCAATTTTGCTTGAGGACGGCAACGTGGTCAGAGGCTACGTCCCTGCTCGTAATCTGGCCGAAGGGCTCGGAATTCTGTAATTCTGCTTCGGGGATGCGTGTGTCCCCAGACATCGTTTGAACTGTGACCGATTCAGGGCTTATTCAGCAGGCCCTGAATCGGTATACTATGCGCCCTTATTGCAATCCATCAGCCCCCCCATCGGGATCAGAGGTGAGAACTTGAAAGACGTTAATGTCGGAATTTGCGGACTAGGAACCGTTGGCGGCGGTACATTCAATGTTCTTACTCGCAACGCCGCGATTATTGCCGGCCGTGCTGGCTGCAATATCCGGATTGCCCGGGTCGCCAGTCGTCGTCGCCGGGACGATCTCAAGCTGGGCGATGTACCGTTCAGTACCGACATTTTTGATGTGGTGAATGACCCCGATATCGACATCGTTGTGGAGCTGATTGGCGGTTACAACGCTGCCAAAGAGTTGGTGCTGGCGGCTATTGCCAAAGGCAAGCATGTGGTCACTGCCAACAAGGCGCTGATCGCGGTACACGGGAACGAGATCTTTGACGCTGCCGAAAAAGCGGGCGTTGTGGTGGCTTATGAGGCCGGCGTGGCCGGCGGCATTCCGGTGATCAAGGCGGTTCGTGAAGGTCTGGCTGCCAATCGCATCGACACCATTGCCGGCATCATCAACGGCACCGGCAACTATATCCTCACCGAAATGCGCGCCGGCCGTCAGTTCGAAGAGGTTCTGAAAGAAGCTCAGGCGCTGGGTTACGCGGAAGCGGATCCGACCTTTGACGTTGAAGGTATTGATGCCGCCCATAAGCTGACCATTCTGGCGTCTTCCGGCTTCGGGGTTCCGCTGCAGTTTGAAAAAGCCTATACCGAAGGCATCTCAACCCTGACGCCCAGTGATATTGCCCACGCCGAACTGCTGGGTTACCGGGTCAAGCATCTGGGTATTGCCCGCCGCCGTGACGAAGGCATCGAATTGCGGGTTCATCCAACCCTGGTTCCCAAAACGCATCTGATTGCCCAGGTAGACGGTGTGCTGAACGCGATTATGGTGGATGGCGATGCGGTCGGCCAGACCATGTATTACGGTCCGGGTGCCGGTGATGAGGCGACCGGCTCTGCGGTTATTGCCGATATTGTCGACGTGGCGCGAGCGGTGGCCAGCAACAGTCAGCAGCGGGTACCGTATCTCGGTTTCCGGCCGGAGGCGATGGAAAACCTGCCGGTACTGTCGATGGAAGACATTCAGTCGGCTTATTACCTGCGAATCCAGGCCTTTGACCATCCGGGTGTTCTTGCCAAAGTCGCTTCGATTCTGAGCGAGCATGGCATCAACATTGAATCGATCATGCAAAAAGAATCTGAATTCAAGGATGGTCGGATTCCGGTCATCATCCTGACCCACACGGTGCAGGAGCGCCAGATGAATCTGGCCATCGATGAAATGGAAGCCCTGGCCGATGTTGACGGCAAGGTTGTCCGAATCCGC
>JAWOAO010000036.1:0-2770 GCA_046498485.1 Marinobacter sp.
AAATTCTGTTGCGGGTAGTCTCACAAATGGCGAGCTAGACGGTGCGATTTCAAGCTCCAAACTTGACCTAGATGACAGTTTCGGGGTGGCAGTAGAGATTGGCATGGATTACATGCTGAGCGAGAACTTTGGCTTGAACGCTGCCATTTGGTGGGCTGATATCAATACTGACGCCACCATTACCGCTTATGCGGGCGATGTTAAAGCTGCTGAGGTTAAAACCGAAGTAGAAATCGACCCCATGGTCTACATGGTAGGTTTCACCTACATGTTCTGATCTTCGCACCCCCGGCAGCACCAGATATTCTGGACTGCCGCCGGGAGCATTGTTCAGACACAAAAAAGCGGGGCTTTTCAGCCCCGCTTTTTTAATGTCCGGATAACCGGTTCAGATCAGGTGCTCTGGCGCGGAGCCGGGCGGCCAGTTCGGCCTTGTCCCTGGCCACTGCGGGCACCGCTGCGTCCTGCAGGCTTGGGGGCAAAGCTCTTACCGGCGCCACCCTGTGGCCTGCGGGTGCGGGCCTTGCTCGGGTCGGCACTGGCTTTCGGCTTCAGCGGCAGGTTGTTTTTGGGCTCGAAGCCTTCCACTTCCTTGCGCGGCAGCTGCTTTTTGATCAGCCGCTCAATACCCGCCAGCATCTTGCCTTCATCGGCACTCACCAGTGACAGGGCATGGCCGCTTTCGCCGGCACGACCGGTGCGGCCGATACGGTGCACGTAGTCTTCCGGCACGTTCGGCATTTCAAAGTTCACCACCTGGGGCAGCTGTTTGATGTCCAGGCCGCGGGCGGCGATGTCGGTCGCGACCAGCACACGTACCTGGCCGGCCTTGAAGTCGGCCAGTGCACGGGTACGGGCACCCTGGGACTTGTTGCCGTGGATCGCGGCGGCGGTGATGCCGTCTTTTTCCAGTTTCTGGGTCAGGCGGTTAGCGCCGTGCTTGGTGCGGGTAAACACCAGCACCTGTTCCCAGGCGTTGTCACGCACCAGCTTGCTCAGCAGCGCGGTTTTCTGGCTCTGGTCTACCGGGTACACCGACTGGATGATGTTGTCAGCGGAGGTGTTGCGGGCAGCGACTTCTACCTGCACCGGATTGTTCAGCAGGCCTTCAGCCAGGCTCCGGATCTCACTTGAGAAAGTCGCCGAGAACAGCAGGCTCTGGCGTTTGGCCGGCAACAGCGCAAGAATCTTGCGAATGTCGCGGATGAAGCCCATGTCCAGCATGCGGTCGGCTTCGTCCAGCACCAGAAACTCCACTTCGTTGAAGCGCACAGCGTTCTGCTGATACAGGTCCATCAAGCGGCCCGGTGTCGCCACCAGCACGTCAACGCCTTTACGCAGCTTCATCATCTGCGGATTGATTTTGACACCACCAAACACCACGGCGGCTTTGATCGGAACGTATTTGCTGTACAGATTCACACTGTCGTGAACCTGCGCTGCCAGCTCCCGTGTTGGCGTCAGAATCAACACGCGCGGGCCTTTGCCATTGCTCGGGTTATCCACCAGGCGCTGCAAGATAGGCAGAGTAAATCCGGCGGTTTTGCCGGTACCGGTCTGGGCCGCAGCCATCACATCTCGACCAGACAACACGGCAGGGATCGCCTGCAGCTGAATGGGAGAAGGGATATCGTAACCCTGATCGGAAGTGGCACGGACCAACGGCTCGGACAAACCGAGGGAAGAAAAATTCATATAGGGTACTCTTGATTGATTCTGCCTCCACGAACACCGTCGTTGGCGAATGCGGGCAGATACCATGAAAATTCATGGAATAAAAGACGACTACAGTCACGCGCCGGTATCGGGGTGACGTCCTCTGACAGGTCGTATGGATAATTCGCAAAGCGGCAAATAGCCAGAAACTGCGGATCCCTAGAGGCAGGATGCAGGCACGGTAACAGAGGGTCTGGCAAATAGCCATACGCGGTTTTCATTAGCAGGCTTACATATTTGAAGAAAGATGGAACTCCTGTCCAGGTCTGTGGTCACTAGCGCCCGTATCGTTTTAAAAATCCATCGAATCCTGGAGATGCCATGCTCAGCGTCGGCGTTGGTCCCGTTAGCTTGTCTATCGGGCACGTACTGCTGGTTTTTGCCTTTGTTGTTGCCCTGATCGTCGGCGCCATCGCCGGCCGCAAGCACAAAACACCGATCGCCGGCACCCTGTCTGATATTTTCGTCGTCGCCATGATCAGTGCCCGTATTGGCTTTGTCATCCGTTACTACGAGCACTATCAGGGTGACTGGCTGGGCATGATCGATATCCGCGATGGTGGTTTCGACATGGTGTCGGGCCTGGTCGTGGCGCTCGCGTTTGCCGGTTTCCTGATGTGGCGCCGGGCCAACAGTCGCCGGGCACTGGGTGCGGCCATGGTCGCCGGCCTGCTTACCTGGGGTTTCACCACCGGCACCCTCAACCTGATCAATCAGCAACTGCAAGGCCTGCCGGAAGTTGCCCTGACCGACCTCAACGAACAACCGGTGGATCTGAACGTCCTCGCCAATGGCCAGCCAACGGTGGTCAACCTGTGGGCCACCTGGTGCCCACCCTGCATTCGCGAGATGCCGGTGCTGGAAGAGGCCCAGAAGCGCTACCCCGGCATCAACTTTGTGTTTGCCAATCAGGGCGAGCACCCGGAAACCATTCAGAAATTCCTCTCGGAACAGAACCTGGACCTGAACCACGTACTCAGCGATCGTCAGGGCCAGTTTGGCCGGGTAACCGGCAGCCATGGCCTGCCCACCACCCTGTTCTATAATGCCGAAG